>JAJYBH010000188.1 GCA_021779135.1 Deltaproteobacteria bacterium | reverse complement strand
TGTATTTATACTTGACATGAACGTTAAGTATAATTATAAACAACTGTAAGGGAACTACGGTTTATACTTTGTACGTTTCGAGGCCACTTATGGAAGTAACCCGCGAGATTTACTGGAACGTTGGCCACGGGGTGATCATCCCCATGTACCTGTTGGCTTTGGCAGCCTTCGGCGTCCTGGCATGGGGTTTCTGGCAGCGCCTGTTGCTCTGGCGCCAGGGGAAGCCGCTTGACCGTTTTGACCGTTACGACCAGCGGGTTATGCGTATGATTGATGACGTCTTCAGTCAGGAAAAGATCTTCCGGGTCAGGGACGGCGGTCTCCCGCACGCCCTCTTTTTCTGGGGCTTCCTCACCCTGTTCGTCGGCACTCTGTTGGTCATGGTCCAGGCCGACTTCTTCACCCCCGTGCTGCAGTTCAACCTCCTCTCCGGTGAATTCTACAAGGCCTTTTCACTGGTGCTCGATGTTGCCGGTATAACAGCAATCCTGATGCTGGCCAGCCTCTTTATCCGCCGCTTCGTCACACGGCCCAAGGGACTGGAGATCGTCCGCGACGACTACATCGTTTTGCCGCTGCTCTTCGTTATCCTGGTCACCGGTTTCCTGGTTGAGGGGCTGCGCATGGCGGCCACGGAACTGCAGCAGCAGCCGGAACTGGCCCGGTTCTCCCCCGGCGGCCTGCTGGCGGCGCAGCTTTTTGCCGGCTGGCCCCTCGACACCCTGCATGCCACCCACAAGGCTCTCTGGTGGTTTCACCTCGCCCTGGTGCTCGGCTTCTTCTGCGCCATCCCCTACACCAAGCTGCGTCATATCTTCACCACCTCGGCCAACGCCTTCCTGGCCCCCCTTGAAGCCAAAGGCTACATCGCCACCATCAATCTGGAAGACGACAGCGTCGAGCAGTTCGGCGCCGCCGGCATAACCGATCTGACCTGGAAAGACATCTTCGATGCCGATGCCTGCACCTCCTGCAAACGCTGCCAGGAACGCTGCCCGGCCTATGCTACCGGCAAGCCGCTTTCCCCCATGAAGATCGTCCAGCAGATCGGCGAGGTTGCCTTTACCAATCCGCAAGCCAACCTCATCGAAACCGTCAGCCAGGACGCTCTCTGGGCCTGCACCACCTGCCGCGCCTGTCAGGATATCTGCCCGGCCACCATCGAACACGTCAACAAGATCCTGGAGATGCGCCGCAACCTGACTCTCATGGAAGGCGCCTTCCCCGGTGACGAGGTTAAAACCGCCATCAACAATCTGGAAGTCAACGGCAACCCCTTCGGCCTGGCCTATGCCGCTCGCGGCGACTGGGCCGCCGGCCTGGACGTCACGGTCATGGCCGAGGACGCCGGCGTCGATATCCTCTACTTCGTCGGCTGCTACGCCTCCTTCGACAAGCGCAACCAGGAGGTCGCCCGCAACTTCATCCGGATCTGCAACGCCGCCGGGATAAAGGCCGGCATCCTCGGCAAAGAGGAAAAATGCTGCGGTGAGCCTTCTCGCAAACTAGGCAACGAATACCAGTACCAGATGACCGCCCAGGAAAACATCGCGCTGATCCGGGGGTACGGGGTCAAACGGATCGTCACCACCTGTCCGCACTGTTTCAACACTCTTGCCCGCGACTACCAGGACCTGGGACTTGACCTGCCGGTGGAGCATTACACCACCTTCATTGCCACCCTGTTGGAGCACAACAGGCTTACCCTGCCGCCGGAACCGGAGCTGTTCAACTGCACCTACCACGACTCCTGTTACATTGGCCGCTACATGGACATCATCGACCAGCCGCGCAACATCCTCACGGCAGCCGGCGGCCGCATCACCGAGATGAACAAATCGGGCTACGACAGCTTCTGCTGCGGTGCCGGCGGAGGGCGTATCCTGGCCGAAGAAAAGCTGGGGAGCAAGATCAGCGAGGCCAGGGTCAAAATGGCCATGGACACCGGCGCGTCGCTGCTGGTATCCAACTGCCCCTTCTGCCTGACCATGTTTGAAGACGGCATCAAGACGGGCGGGGCCGAAGGGCAGATCCGGGTCAGGGACCTGGCCGAGATTGTCGCAGAACGGATAACGGCATAAAAAAGATTTTTACGGAGGTAGCATCATGAAACTACTGGTCTGCATCAAACAGGTTCCCGATCTGGAATCGCGCTTCAAGCCGAACAGCGCCGGCACCTGGTACAGCGACAGCGACCTGGCCTGGCGCATGAACGAATACGATGAATACGCCGTCGAGCAGGCGGTGCAGCTACGGGAGCGGCTGGGGGACACAGCCGAGTTGACCGTACTCTCCATCGGCCCGGACCGGGTTGTCGAAGCCATCAAGAAATCCCTGGCCATGGGATGCGACAATGCCGTCCATATCCAGGACCCCGCCAGCCATGAAAAGGACCCCTGGCAGATCGCCGGCATCATCGCCGCCTATGCCAGGGACAAGGGCTTCGACATCATCTTCACCGGTATGCAGTCCCAGGACCGCGGCTCGGCCCAAGTCGGCGTTACGGTTGCCGAGCTGTTGGGCTATGCCTGCGCTACTACCCTGGTCGGCTTTGCCTATGACAACGGCGCCATCACCGCCAAACGGGAACTGGAAGGGGGCGTCAAGGGTATTGTCAAACTGAAGATACCGGCCCTGGTCACCTGTCAGTTGGGTCTGAACATACCGCGCTACCCAACCCTGCCCAACATCATGAAGGCCAAAAAGAAAGAGATCACCGCTATTGCCGTCGCCAGCCTGCTCACGGAAGCACCCCTGGTAAACACGACCAGCTTCCATCCCCCTGCCAAAAAAGGGAGCGGCATCGTACTGGAAGGTGCGGTGGAGGACCTGGTAGAGAAGGTCATAGGCATACTCAAGGAAAAAACCGCGCTATTGAGATAGGAGACAGCTATGAAAACACTATTGATCGGCGAATACCGCGAAGGCAAACTGCTCGACTCCACCTATGAACTGCTGGGCTTTGCCGGACAGCTTGGTGGCGAAAGCGCCATGCTGCTGATCGGCAGCGAAAACCAGCTGCCCGCCTACAATGGCAGGCTCTACCTGGCGGATGCAGCCACCTATGGTGAATACAACCCCGAGGTCCACAAAAGGCTGATCCTGCAGGCCGTCGAAAAGGAACAGCCGGATGCGGTTGTGTTTCTACACTCTTCCTACGGCTGGGACCTGGCGCCACGGATAGCCGTCAACCTCAAAGCCGGTCAGGTATCGGAGATCGTCGCCCTCGTCGATGACGGCTATGAGACCAGCTGCTGCAACGGCAAGATGCGCCGCACCGTCAAACCGGCTACTACCCGGTCCGTACTCACCATCCAGGCCGGCGCCTTTCCGGCACTCCAGCCAAGCGGCACGCCACAGGTGCAGAAGATTGAAGGGGATAGAACCTCGACACTCACATTCAGCGGCTACGAGCCTGCGGAAAAGAAAGAGATCGACCTGGCCAAAGCCGATGTTATCGTCAGCGCCGGTCGCGGCATCGGCAAAAAGGATAACGTGGGTGTCATCGCCGCCCTGGCAAAGGCTCTGGGAGGCGAATTGGGCGCCAGCCGTCCGGTGGTGGACGCCGAATGGGTTGCCCACGACCATCAGGTCGGCACCACCGGACAGACCGTCTCGCCGAAACTGTACGTCGCCTGCGGCATCTCCGGCGCAATCCAGCACCTGGCCGGCATGAAGAAATCGGAGTTCATCATCGCCATCAACAAGGACAAGGACGCACCCATCGGCGAGATCGCAGACCTGCTGGTGGTGGCAGATGTGCTGCAGTTTGTACCGGCGCTGACGGCAAGACTGGCAAAATGATAAGATATTCAGCAACCGCAAATGGTTTAGAGTGTGATATGTTTGATTTCAGGAAGGTCCAGTGATTCGGTTATGGCAGTAGCCTGTGAGAGTTGTTCGGCAGGGTAGCTGTTGGTAACCGCCAGGACTTGCAGCCCGGCGCCTAGTGCTGCTCTGATGCCGGCAGGGGTGTCTTCAATGGCGAGCACCCGCTGGGCCGCCAGATTGGATGAGTGAAACATGTTGAGTCTGGAATGTGCCAGTCGATAACATTCCGGGTCCGGTTTGCTCTTGGCAACATCATCTGCCGTTACGATAACTTCGAAACAGTCCGCAATGCCGAGTGTTTCGAGTACAGGTTCAATATCCGAGCGCAGGGCGCCGCTGCAGATCGCCAGAGGGGTTCTGCAGTTATGGATCTGTCTGATCAGCTTGACAGCACCGGGGTAGGCGCTGATACCACCACGAATTATTTCCTGGAAAATAACGGCCTTCCGCTCAATGAGATCCTGAAGCGCCAGTGGCGTAATTCCTCTATCAAGATCGTTGAAGGCTTCTATAAAGGCATCCCGATCATCAAATCCCATGTAGGTTTCCATGTACTTTTCCCATGAAAAGCCGAGACCGAGCGGTTCCAGTAATCGTTGAAACGCCTCATAGTGAAGCGGTTCCGTGTCAACGATGACACCATCGAAATCAAATATGATCGCTTCTGCCTGCAATCCA
>JAJYBH010000187.1 GCA_021779135.1 Deltaproteobacteria bacterium | reverse complement strand
AAGATCAAACGGTTAAAGCGTATGGCCTACGGGTATCGGGATGTCGCTTACTTCCTGTTGAAGATCCATCAGCACTGTGGCCTCCTCAACCCGAGGCGTTTCAACTAAAATACGAAAGACTCTATTAGTTCGAAACCAACTCGCGAGATGCACCGCAGCAGAATTCACCAACCTGATGATTGGCATTTTGGGCCTGTGACCACTTTTTCGCCTCTATAGCTTTGACTTCGATCAGACGTGGCTAAAGAATGAACACACTTTTATACGTGCTTTCACGTAAATCACATGATGTGAAACTCTGCTAACGGGCCACTGCTGTCCGGAAACAGGATCCTGGAATTGCTGACTCCCAGCTCCAACAATCGAGACTTGAGCTGGTCAGCCCGCTTGAGTGACGTAATGACGACAAACCGGTGCCCGGACAGATTGTTGCTCGACAGGTCCATAACCTGTCTGCCCATAAATTCACGACCCGGATTGTTGTCATCCATGACGTCAGCCAATACCATCCCCGCCTCCTGCAGCGACAGCCATGCTATTTCAGCCACCTCGTCCACTCCGCAGAAGGTAACCTGCTCAATTCCGCGCTCGGCCAGGTTACGGAAAAGAACGAGGTAATCCTGGCGGGTTACGGTATACAGGCTGGTGAAGTAATTGACGTGCTGGTACGCCAGACGGGCCTTTTCGGCCATGCCGTTGGGCGTCAACAGATAGGCGTAACGATTCTGGGGATAATTCTTGATGCGGATGAAACCTTTGGCAACGAAGTTTTTGAGGTAGGAATTGACGAGCCCCAAGGCAATGCCCAGGCGCTTTGCCAGTTCACGCTGTGAAACAGGCTGCTCGTCGGCGACTTCCGAGAGCAATTGAAAGGCCTTGAGATCATCAGGTGCGCCATTGTTCAGTATGTTCATGTTTTGAACATAGCGCAGGTAACTCTTTATATCAATAGGAAATTTGTCTGTTAAAGATCAGCGCCCGTGGTAGTCATAACCAGTTTGCCATGCTTGACCCCCTTGACGCCGATCAGTTCGTCGGCAATCTGCTTGATAGCCCTGACCGCACCGCGGATAATCAGAACTTCCAGACAGTTGTGGGCATCGAGGTGCACATGCAGTGCGGAGATTATCTGATCGTGGTGGGAATGCTGATGTTCGGTCAATTTTTCCGAGAGATCGCGGACATGATGGTTGTATACCAGGGTGACCGTACCAACCGCCTCCTGATCCTCGGCCCCGCAACGCTCTTCGACCAGCGCAGCCCTGATCAGGTCACGGATAGCCTCGGACCGGTTCATATAACTTTTCTGCTCGATTAGCTGATCAAAACTCGCCAGCAGTTTCTCATCGAGCGAGATACCAAACCTGACCGTGTTTCCCATGGCTGACTCCTTTGCTACATTGATAGTAACTGCGAATAGTACCCGAATCTGACCAATTAATAAAATATTTTCCGCTGTTACGGCTCTTGTTCATTCCCATAAAATCATATCAGAGCGCTTGACATCAGTTTTCTATTATTGTATCAATTTCGTGTTACTAAATTTATTTTCGTATGTCCTCGGGCCGGGGGTAGTTCAGCATGCACATGGCAGACGCGCTCTTGTCACCCGTCGTTGGGGGAGGCATGTGGGCGGTTTCGGCCGGGACAATCGCCTACTGTTCCAGCAAAGTCCACAAGGAGATGGATGACAGCAAGATTCCTCTGATGGGAGTTTTGGGTGCATTCATTTTCGCGGCCCAGATGGTGAACTTTTCCATTCCGGTCACCGGTTCCAGCGGTCATCTTGGGGGGGGGCTGATCCTGTCGGTCCTGCTGGGACCGTATGCAGCCTTTCTGACCATTGCATCGGTGTTGATGGTGCAGGCGCTGTTCTTTGCCGATGGAGGATTGCTGGCACTGGGATGCAACATCTTCAACCTCGGTTTTTTCCCCGCCTTCATCGCCTATCCTTTACTCTACAAACGCATAATCGGTTCTCATCCAACTGCTGCCAGGATTTCAGCCGCCTCGATCATTGCCGCCATTGTCGGGTTACAGCTGGGGTCCTTCGCCGTGGTTCTCGAGACCACCTTCTCCGGAATTTCCTCGCTCAGCTTCCCGACCTTTGTCGCCCTGATGCAACCGATTCACCTGGCTATCGGCATTGTAGAGGGCCTGGTTACGGCGATGGTCATCACTTTTGTCTATAAAGCCCGCCCTGAAATCCTGCAAAGCACCCTGGATGGACGCGTCGTTGAAAGGCACTCCGTACGGAACGTCGCTCTGGCATTTCTGGCGGCAACAGTGGTTACAGGTGGTGTGGTGTCCTGGTTTGCCTCAAAGAATCCTGACGGCCTGGAATGGGCCATAAAACAGGTGACGGGCCAAGAGGAACTGAAAGAGCCGGATCAGGGGTTGTATGCCGTGCTCAAGGGACTCCAGCAAAAAACCGCCTTTCTGCCGGACTATACCTTCAAGAACCCCGCTGACTCCAAAAAGGAAACAGCACTTCCTGAAACAAGCCGGCAGCCCAATACAGGCGACCTCGTAATTAGCCCCGGGCATAGGCCATCAGTCAATCCGATTCATTCCGCAGGCACCAGCCTGGCCGGGCTTGTCGGCGGTACGCTGACGCTGGGGTTGGCGTGTCTGACCGGATTTCTTCTGAAGCGCAGGAACCAGACAAAATGATGTAACTCACTAACCTAGTATTTCACCTGATGATCCAAATCCGCACCAAGGACACTCCATGGCTTCAATTCATAGTGCGGTGCTTGACCTCAAGAGGCTGGACCTGCTGGCAAACGGTAATTCGCCGATCCACCGATTGGATGCCCGGGCCAAGGTAGTGGTGACGCTGGTATTCATTCTCTGTGTCGTATCCTACAACAGGTATGAGCTGTCCGCATTGTTTCCCTTCTTCATCTTCCCCGCAATAATGATTTCTCAGGCGGGTCTTCCGCCACTTTTCATCCTCAGAAAAATAGCCCTGCTCTGCCCTTTTGTTCTGGCCGTCGGAATATTCAACCCGGTCATTGACCGTGGGATCCTCCTGCAACTCGGTCCCTTGGGCATCTCAGGCGGTTGGATTTCGTTCGCTTCCATCCTGGCCCGCTCGATGCTCACGGTCGGGGCCGGATTTATCCTGGTGGCGGTAACCGGGTTTACCGCCGTCTGTCAGGCGTTAGAGCGATTGGGAATGCCGCGGGTTTTTGCCGTGCAGCTGCTGTTTCTTTATCGCTATATCTTTGTACTTACCGAGGAGTCGGGCCGGGCTTCCCGGGCGCGGGAGTTGCGCTCCTGCGGGAAAAAGGGCCAGGGGATCCACAGCTTCGGCTCACTGGTTGGGCACCTGCTATTGCGAACCTGGCAGCGGGCGGAACGTATCCATATGGCCATGCTGGCCCGCGGCTTTACCGGTGTATTTCATGCCAGCCGCCCTTCACGCTTTGGAGCGCCTGAAATCCGCTTTGTGCTGTTCTGGTCAACACTATTCATAGTTCTGCGACTTCAGAATGTCTCACAGCTTCTGGGATCGCTCATAACGGGGTTGTTTCCATGAGCCACCATATTGTCGAGGTAAGAAACCTGCAACACGTCTATGCCGATGGCACCGCCGCCCTCAAGGACGTTTCCTTCATAATCACCCACGGTGAATCGGTCGGCATCATCGGGGCCAATGGCGCCGGCAAGTCAACCCTTTTGCAGCATCTCAACGGCAGCCTCGAACCGACCGGGGGCTCTATTCACATCGGTCATACCCCGCTTTCCAAAGGCACCCTGCCCGACATCAGGCGAACGGTCGGCATGGTTTTCCAAGACCCGGACGACCAGCTTTTCATGCCAACCGTCTTTGATGATGTCGCCTTTGGTCCACTGAATCTGGGATTCGCGCCTGCTGATGTGGAAGAACGTGTGACGGAGGTTCTGGAACTTGTCGGCGCCGGTCACCTGCGCGACAAGCCCCCCTACCATCTTTCCGGCGGCGAGAAGAAACGGGTGGCCATCGCCACGGTACTCTCCATGTCGCCCGATATCCTGGTCATGGACGAGCCGACCAACGGCCTGGACCCGTTCGCCCGCCGGCAGCTCATGAAACTGCTCTGCGATTTCAAACACACCAGAATCTTCACCAGCCATGACCTGGATATGGTGCTGGAGCTCTGCGGACGGGTGATTGTGCTGCATGAAGGCGAGGTACGGGCGGACGGTCCGGCGCTGGAGATCTTCGGCAACGACAAACTTCTGGCGGAGTGCCGCCTGGAAAAACCGCTCTCCATGCAAAACTGTTCCGCCTGCGGCAGCAAGAAATCGAACGTAAAAAGCCCCGACAGTTCTGCCTGCCAGGGCCGGTAAATCAGGGGCAAATCCACTTTTCAGGGGATCGGTGCAATCGTCGGGTGCCGGTCCTGCCCCTGCCCCTTGGCATGCTCCTTTACCGTTCTCATCAAGGCCTTGACCTCTTCGGGCATCTCCTTGCCTTCCTTCATAGCCGCCTTCATCTGGCCTGCCAGATACGAATGGTTGATGAAGATATC
>JAJYBH010000186.1 GCA_021779135.1 Deltaproteobacteria bacterium | reverse complement strand
TCGATCCGATTATGACCACCGATCCGGCCGGCATCATCACAGATGTCAACAAACAGATGGAGGTGCTGACCGACTGTACACGTGATGAGCTGATCGGGGCACCGTTCAAGAACTACTTCACCGATCCGGACCTGGCCGAGAAGGGTATCAAACAGGTCCTGAGAGAAAAGAAGGTTACCAACTACGAACTCACCGCCCGCACCAGAGACGGTCGGGAGACGGTGGTTTCGATCAATGCAACCACCTTCTACGACCGGGACCGGAAGCTGCAGGGGGTGTTCGCCGCTGCGCGCGACATAACCGAACGCAAGCGTCTGGACCAGGTGCTGCAGGAAAAGAACATCGAACTGGAGAGTGCCAGAGCAACTGCCGAAAAAACCAACCTCACCAAATCCGACTTTCTGGCCAACATGAGCCATGAACTGCGCACCCCGCTCAACTCGGTCATCGGTTTTTCCGAGGTGCTTCAGGACCAGATGTTCGGCCCAATCAATGATAAACAGCAGGAATACATCAATAACATCCTTACCAGCGGCCGACACCTGCTCTCACTGATCAATGATATCCTCGACCTCTCCAAAGTTGAGTCAGGCAAGATGGAACTCGAACTGACTTCTTTTATGCTGCAGGAATCTCTGGATTCCTCCATGATGATGCTCAGGGAAAAGGCCGTGAAAGGCGGAATAAACCTCCACCTGGCGCTTGACCCGGAAGCCGATGTACGGATTGCGGCTGACCAGAGAAAACTGAAGCAGATCCTGTTCAACCTCCTCTCAAATGCGGTCAAGTTTACTCCTGCAAACGGAAAAGTGGACGTGATCGCCGTGAGAGACGGTGATTTCATCGAGATCAGCGTGGCGGACACCGGCATCGGAATACGGGAAGAAGATATTCCCAAGCTTTTCCAGACATTCACCCAACTGGAATCGGTGTACACCAAGGGCTTTGAAGGGACCGGACTCGGCCTGGCGTTGACCAGGCAGCTGGTGGAACTGCATGGCGGCAGAATCTGGATGGAAAGCAAGTTCGGCACAGGGAGCAGGATCAGCTTCACCATTCCGCTGACCCAGTCTGCGGTCAAAACCCCTCCCGCTAAACGGCAGGATTCCAAGTCCGGCAACGGCAGCACGGTCCTGGTAATCGAGGACGATCCATTGACATCCGCCGCACTGCAAAATGCCCTGATGTGTAAAGGGTACCGTGCGTTGCGTGCGAGCAGCGGCATGGAGGGGGTTGAAATCGCCCTGCGCGAATCTCCTGATCTGATTGTCCTGGACCTCGTGATGCCCGGCATTAACGGATTTGATGTAGCCGAGCAGCTGCAAAACAAAAAAACGACTGTAAATGTGCCGATCCTGGTACTGACATCAATGGAACTCTCGGCCGCCAATCGTGAGCGTCTGGCGGAAATGGTCTGGCGGATCGAGTGCAAAGGCAGCCTGTCGACTCATGAGTTCCTGACTCTGGTAGAAAGTGCAGTTGGATTGCAGCAATAAAATCAGAAGTGGAGATAATCCTGATGCCGTATAAGATATTGATCGTCGAGGACAATGAAAATAACCGCAGCCTGTTCAGGGACATCCTGACTTTTCATGGCTATGGGGTTGCGGTTGCTGCAGACGGTCACGAGGGCGTGGCGCTGGCCAGAGAACTTATGCCGGATCTGATCCTGATGGATATTCAAATGCCGGGCATGGACGGTATGACCGCTGGCGCTATCCTGAAGACAGACCCACAGACCAGCGGGTTGAAGATCATTGCCCTGACCTCCTTTGCCATGCGGGGGGATCTGGAAAAATTTCTGTCCGCCGGATTTGACGGGTATCTCTCCAAACCGATCAGCACGCGTGAATTGCCGGATATGGTTAAACGGTGGCTGGAAGAGGATCAACCATGACGCAACCTGGATCGCGCATTCTGTGTGTGGACGACGAACCGCTCAATCTCAGCCTGTTGGAAGCGATGCTAACGCCCCGTGGGTATGATGTAATAACAGCGATAAATGGCCCGGAAGCTCTGGAGAAAATCCAGACAGCGCGTATCGACATCTGCCTGCTGGATGTGATGATGCCGGGCATGGATGGTTTCGAGGTCTGCCGGCGGATCAAATCAGATGACCTGCATCGGAACATCCCGGTTGTGATGATTACCTCCCATGCCGATCGGGATAACCGCATCCGCGGCATCACAGCGGGGGCCGAGGATTTTATCTCCAAACCATTAGACAGTGCCGAGGTACTGGCCAGAATAAAGATGCTGCTGCACGTCAAGTCGCTGAATGAACAGTTGCAGAATGCACATGACGGATTGGAACAGACGGTACGTGATCGGACGAGTGAACTGACCAGGGCGAATATGCAGCTCTCACAGGAAATTGAAGAACGCAAAAAGGCAGAACTGTCGCTGCAGAGCGCATTTGCGGAAAACAGGCTATTAAAGGACCGCCTCCAGGCGGAGAACATCTACCTGCAACAGGAGGTTGACCGGGAGTTCAACTTTGGCGAGCTGATTGGGCAAAGTACGGCCCTCGCAGATGTATTCATGCGGGTCGAGCAGGTCGCACCCATGAATGCAACCGTTCTTCTGCTGGGCGAGACCGGTACCGGGAAAGGTGTGGTGTCGCGCGCCATACACAGCCGCAGCACGCGCAAGAACCGGCCGTTGATAACGGTTGACTGCACGACACTGCCGGCGGCTCTGGTGGAAAGCGAACTATTCGGGCGGGAGCGCGGAGCCTTCACCGGTTCTGATGTCAAACAGATCGGGCGCTTTGAGCTGGCCGACGGCGGCACCATCTTTCTGGACGAAATCGGCGAGATGCCGCTGGAGCTGCAATCCAAGCTGCTGCGGGTAATTCAGGACGGTGAGTTCGAGCGCCTGGGCAGTCCCCGCACCATAAAGGTTGATGTCAGGATCATCGCGGCCACCAACCGGGATCTGACGGAAGAGGTCAAAAACGGCAGGTTCCGGGAAGACCTGTTCTACCGGCTGAATGTGTTTCCCATCACGCTGCCGCCTCTCCGGCAGCGCCGGGAAGACATCCCGCTGCTCGTCAACCATTTCGTCGTCAAGTTCAACACCAAGATCGGCAAGCGGATCGAGACGGTGTCAAAGGACACCCTGAACACCCTGCAGGAATACGGGTGGCCCGGCAACGTGCGGGAATTGGAAAGTGTCATCGAGCGGGCGGTCATCATCAGTAATGGAGCTACGCTACAGGTACTGGACCACTTCGATACGCTCCTCAAGCCCGGGCAAATGATTGTGCAAGACGTTAAGGGCATCATCGCATTGGAACGCGACCTCATCCTCCAGGTACTCCGGAAGGTCGGCTGGCGCATCGAGGGTAAAAAAGGGGCGGCCACTATCCTTGGTCTCAACCCCAGTACCCTTCGTTTCAGGATGCGTAAATACGGTCTCGCCCGGGACTGATTGGATATGCAGAATGGCACTCTCAATACACAGGACATCAACACAATGAATACGGCATCACGACGATACCGGGTCCGTCATATTTTGCAGTTATGTCAAACTTAACAGATTGCCTTAACGGTTTTCCCTCTACCCCACACAACCCCATTCCACAATACCTCAATACAATAAACATGTTAAGCAATTAGCCCCAGCGAGTCTCCTCTGGCACACTAGTTGCGGGTGATCATCACAACTGATGAAAACAACGACATACGTGCGTCTTGACAAAGCGATTCCAAAATAAGGCGTGTGGAATTTGTCGGTTTTTATCCTGAGGGGGCTACATGAATAAACCTGTTACTACGTTAAACATACTGACCTTGGGCCGCTTCAGCCTTTCCATGAATGGAAAAACCGTCACGACAGATTGGCCGGACGAAAAGATTAAGAACTTTTTCTGCTCACTGCTTTCGCCGCTGGACATTTACATCACCTGGGACCGGATCTGCCGTTCCATGCTGGGTCTGCCGGAGACAAGAACAAGCAGGAGCCAGCTGGAGGAAGGCTTTATCCGGCCTCTCAACAGTTTTCTGCTCAGGGAGCTGGGTTTCACCCCTCTCATCGCAGGGCTTGACAGCATAAGAATCGACCGGCTGCGCATCCATCTGGATGCCCTCGAGTTTCACAGCTCAGCAGTAGAAGGGCTGCGATTGCTGGCCCTCGGCAACAATTCAGCTGCTCTCGAGAAGCTTAACATAGCTAAATCACTCCACGTCGGTACGTATCTACCCGGCATGTCCGGTAAAATAATTGAAAGCACACGCAATGACCTCGAATCCGTTTACCGGACTGCGGTCATGGAAGGCGTTCGGCATGCCCATGCGGTATAACCTTCATCGCCGCAAAGACGTGGCATTGTAACTAACAATTTCTAACGTATAATTCAATCTGGAGGTGTCACCATGCGCTATTTTTTGCTTGCTGCAATGTTCGTTCTTCTGGCGTGCCCTGCTTTTGCCGGGGGAATCAGCCTGCTGGGTGGTTATGGATGGACAGATAAGTCCTTGAATAAACCTGTTGAAAGGACGTACGCCTGGCAGGTCCAGTACATGGA
>JAJYBH010000185.1 GCA_021779135.1 Deltaproteobacteria bacterium | reverse complement strand
AATGTCCCGGAATCGTTCGGGGCAGGCGCTCAGGTTGAACTCCATTACGTGGGGCAGAATCGCGGCATTCGTCTCGCCGTGGTGCTGGTCGATCAGTCCGTCAACCTGGTGGGTCATGGCGTGGGTGGCGCCGAGGATGGCATTGGAAAAGGCCAGGCCGGCGGTCAGGCTTGCCATGGACATGTTGGTGTTGGCCTCCATGTCGTGCCGGTCAGCCACGGCCTTCCGCAGATTGCGGGAAGCCAGCTGGATGGACTTCAGGGCATGGATGTCGGTCAGCGGTGTCGCGGCCAGCGATACATAGGATTCGATGCCGTGGGTAAAGGCGTCCAGCCCGGTGGCGGCGGCCAGCTTGACATCCATCGTCTGCACCAGTTCCGGATCCACAATGGCGATATCCGGAACCAATGACTTGGAGATGATCGACATCTTCAGCTTGCGGGCCGTATCGACGACGATGGTGAACTGGCTCACCTCCGAACCGGCTCCGGCCGTGCTCGGGGCGATTACCATCGGCGGCAGGGGGTGGCTGATCTTGTTGATCCCCTCGTAATCCTGCAGAATGCCGCCGTTGGTGGCCAGGATGGCGATTGCCTTGGCTACGTCGGTGGGACTGCCGCCGCCGACCGCCACGATCCCGTCGCAGCCGGAGGCCCGATAGCGCCGCGCCCCTTCGGTAACCTCGCAATCTTTCGGGTTGGTGGTAAGTTCGGAAAAGATTTCCGTTTCCAGGCCGGCGGCCTTCAGGTAATGCACGGCCAGATCAACCCATCCCGCATTGATCACACCCGCGTCGCTGACCAGAAACACCTTCGAGGCGCCGATACGGATGACGCTCTCGCCAAGCTGACTCAGGGAACCCCTGCCAAAGATGATCTCCGGGGTGACAAATTTGCTGATATTCATGGTTACTCCTTAGGATCGGGCCGGCGATAACGTATCCGTGTATACATGCAATTCCTGTGCGCACCCGTATGGTTGCCGATCCAGCCGCATGTAGCTGTTGCCAGCCGGGCGGCCCTGTTCCGGACCGGAACGGTATCGATGTATCATTTTAGAACCATATGTACCGAAATGGAACAATTTTGTTTGCTGCCCGGGTAGGGTTCTCAGGCGGATCTTGCGGGGAGTTGCGGCTTAAGGGGGGCGCCCCCCGTAAGCATCGCACCCGGTCGGCCTAGAAGCGGTAATCCTATGCAATCCTTGCTCAGGCTGATCGGCAGGGGGGGGCGTGCTGTTTCCGCCAGCCGTTGTCCGGAGCAACGGCTGTTATTTACGCTTTTTGGAACTGAGAGCGCCTATCGTTGCATAAATGGCAAACAGCACAAAAACAGTTGCCAGGGTAATGCCGGTCATTTCCAGAATAAACTTGAAATTGTACATGTGTTACTCCTTTTTTTTATTAATCCAGTTGGATCTATTGCGCCTTTGGCGGCCTTTCCTGCTTACTTTGAGCAAACGTGTTGACTTTTCCGGTTGCATCACTCCATAAGAGGGATATAATAATTAAACAAACGTTTGAATGACAGGATATCATGCCGCTGCAGGCAACGGAACCTTCGGAAGCACCGCTTTGTATGGGCTTCCAGGGGGTACACCATGAATTTTCATCTTCTCACACAGCGTCGTCATACGGAATGCCGTACCATCCGGCATCTGTATACGTATCTCTGGCATCCGCCACCCTGATGATAGCCACCGGCCATAACCAAGCGCAATTGCCAGCTAAATCCAACAAAATCCATTCAGAAAGGAATTGCCATGTCTACGCAGACCAACACGACTGTACGGATGTTCGGAACGCTGCACACACTCAGGAGAAAGCGGGGCCTGCAATCGACGACCGAGGTACGCATCCCCCCCGGGGGCTGCGCGGCCCGCAATCTTGCAGCTGACCTCGACCTGCCGCTGGAAAAGATAGAGGCGGTATTTGTCAACCATAGAGCGCACGGCCTCGACTACCCCATCCAGGCCGGGGACCGGGTGGCCTTTGTCCCGACCGGCGTTCCCGGGCCATGCAGAATCCTGCTCGGGATATACAACGCCAACCGCGGGAACGGGGGGAACTGAATCCGGAGCGAGGCAGAGCCTGGTCACGCTACGTCGCCGTGGCCCTCTTTCTCGCGATGGCCGATGCCGAGGGCGGTGAGGCCGCTACACAGGTCGTTCACAGCCAGCTCAAGCTG
Source organism: Deltaproteobacteria bacterium (assembly GCA_021779135.1). Taxonomy (GTDB): domain Bacteria; phylum Desulfobacterota; class Desulfuromonadia; order Geobacterales; family Pseudopelobacteraceae; genus CAIPTY01. The sequence continues at coordinate 2,364 of JAJYBH010000185.1, read as the reverse complement.
GGTGGCGAGCGGCGAGAGGTCGCTCCCCACGGCCGTCAGGATGATGTCCAGATCCCGCATCTCGCCCAGGGTTGTGGCCAGGGATTTGATATAGATGCCAGGGTGGTCATGGGCCACCCGGCTGAGCACCGGTTCCATCAATGATTCGTCGTTGCAGTGCACGCTGATGGTGCGCATGACGGATATGCCCCCGCTGAAGGTTTTCAGCAGAAACGGCTGCAGCGAGCTGCAGAAGATGCCCTTGAGCTCTGATGGCACGCCCGGCAGGCTGATGATGGTGGTGCCTCCGCTCCGGAGCAGGACACCCGGGGCGGTGCCGACCGGGTTGTGCAGCGGAATGGCCCCGGCAGGGAGCCAGGCCATCTTCTCGCGGGCCGGGTTGAGGCCGCCCTGGGCCAGTATCCCCTGGCCGGCCAGTTCATCGTAGCGCTGCCTGATCATCTGCCGGGCCTGCTCGTGCAGCTGCCACTTCACACCGGCAGCGCGTGCCACGGCCGCCAGGGTCAGGTCATCTGCGGTGGGTCCCAGTCCCCCGGAGGTGATGATGACCCCGGCGCCGCGCTCCAGTGCGGCCCGCAGCTCGCCGACAATGACCTCGTCGATGTCGCGCAACACGGTGGCCCGGGCGACATGGCCGCCCAGCCGGTTGATCTCCCGGCAGAGCCAGTGCGTGTTCGTGTCCTGGATGTCGCCGATCAGGATTTCGTTGCCAATGATGAATATCTCCACGCCCAGCGCTTCAGCCATTCGAACTCCCTGTTAATAATGTAGTTGCGCCCTTCACAATAGCCGGTCGATCGCCTCGAAATCAATGACCTTCTCGGCCATTGAACAGATCAGGTCGATCTTTTCGTCGTCATCGGGGCTGATCTTGGAGATATGGCCGGTAATGGCCGAATATGCCTCGGCCGTTGTCGACTCGGTGATCCTGATATAGGGGATGCCGCTGTCGTCCAGGATCTGCTGCGTAATGGCAGAGACCGGGGCATGGCCGGGGATGACCAGGCCGGCGATCTTTCTGCGGTAGTCGGGGATATGATAGAGCGACGAGAGGGTGACGATCAATTCGTCTCGGCAACTGGTGGTGATCAGCAGGGTCGAGTCATCCAGCCGATCGATCACCTTCTGGGATGAGGCCGCGCCGAGCTGGAAGTGATGGACAATCCGGTTGCGTTCCGTCAGATCACCATGCAGCGGGTGCTTGAGGAGGCGCGCGATGTGGGTCAGGGTCGGGTCGGCCAGGGTCGGCGAGTAGTCGAAGGCCGCCGCAACCGGGATGGCCAGCGGGGTGAAGGCCCTGGTCAGATAGGCCAGAGACTCGTCCCTCTTTTCCGCCAGCAGGCGGTTGACCAGCAGCAGCCTGACCTCGCGCCCCGCGGCCTGGTAGAGCGGCAGATTCAGCAGGACCGAATCGATCACACTGCCGATGCCGCCGCCGCTGACCATGGCTACCGGTGCGTTGCAGAGGGCCGCCACCCTGCCGTTATTGAGTCCCACCACCGAGCCGACCCCGCCGTGCCCGGCCCCCTCGATCACCAGAAAATCATACCTGCGCTCCATCTCCCGGCAGGCGCTGACCAGCCGTTCTTCCAGCTCAACGGTGGTCAGGCGCCCGTCCAGAAAACGTTTCGTCGAGCCACGGCCGAGCACTACCGGCGACATCAGACGGATGTCCTCCTCCAGGCCGAAGACCCGCGCCAGCAGGGCGGCATCCTTGTCCACCACGCAGCCGTTGAATTCAAGACATTTGGGCCCGACCGCCTTGATGAAGCCGACCCGCTTGTATTTCTGCCGCGCCAGGTGGACCAGGGAGAGGCTGATGGTGGTTTTGCCGGTGTTCTGGCCGGTGGCCGCGATGAATATCTTCTTGCACATGCGTTGAGGCGCCCCCATTCGTCCGAAATGCTACCCGTGCTCGATCAGGTAACTGTTGATTGCAGCGGCGGCCTGCTTGCCGTCACCCATGGCCAGGATGACCGTGGCGCCGCCGCGCACGATGTCGCCGCCGGCGAAGGCGCCGGCGATACTGGTGGCCCCGTTTTCATCCACGGCGATATTGCCCCATCGGTTGAGTTTCAGATCCGGGGCGGTGGCGGTCAAGAGCGGGTTGGCCCCGGTGCCGACCGCATTGACCACCACGTCGGCCGGGATGTCATACTCCGATCCGTCCACGGCCATCGGCTTGCGGCGCCCCGATTCGTCCGGCGGCCCCAGTTCCATGCGCTGGCAGCGCAGCGTGGCCGACCACCCCTCGGCAGTGCCGATGATCGCCAGGGGGGCGGTCAGCATGACGAACTCGACCCCCTCCTCCTTGGCGTGCTTGATCTCTTCCACCCGGGCCGGCATCTCCGCCTCGCTCCTGCG
>JAJYBH010000184.1 GCA_021779135.1 Deltaproteobacteria bacterium | reverse complement strand
CGGATCGTTTTCGTCCTTGGCGACTCCCAGGTAGAGGATCGCACCCACCCCCCGGCGGGACAGCATGACCATGCCGGTCAGGGCCTGCGCCAGGCAGGCGCTTTCCCAGTGCGTGCGCGCGGCAGCAGCCTGTACGGCCCAGCCGATCGCTGACGGGTCAACCGCCCGAGCCGCCGCTGGCAGCGACGTGCCCCCCCCCTGCTTCAGCCCCAGCAGCGCGGTGATCCTCCGGAAGGGGAGCAGCAGGATGGCAGCACGCATCAGCCCCAGCAGCACAAAGGCCTCGATAAACAGCCAGCGCTCCTGTAGAGAGCGGGCGGAGAACTTGCGCAGATTGTCAATCAGCGACACGCACCAGGCCTTCAGACTCCAGCTCCGCCAGAAACGGAAGCACATCGGCGCTGATCTGCTCCTGCGTACCCTCGAACTCTGCCCCCAGCTTTTGGCAGAGCTCATCCACGCGGACCGGCGTCTCCAGCAGCTCCCAGATGCGCCGCCCGATGGCGTCCAGCGAGATGTAGTTGTTGCCCTTCATGTTCAGCAGGACGATCTCCTGATCCACCGGGGCGGTCATGATGCCCTCGGTGCGAATTACTGTGGTGGTTGGTTCAATTGCCATTCGAAAGGTCTCCTCTAAATGCAAGTTTAAATCATTTAATCTAAAGTCATCACGATCCTGGTCGCTCAGACGGGGAACACTATTCCTTTTTCCGGATAATGTTTCACATTCCTGGTCGCAACTTTATAGCCTTTAACCAGCGCCGTAGCAGCAATCAAGCAGTCCAGGGATGTTAAGGTAATTCCTTTTGCCCTGTATCGCCGGTAGAGTTCGCCGGCCTTGACCGCAATTTCGGAAGTAACCTGCTCAACCACACAGGCATTAATGAAATTTTGGGTTGCACTCTTCTCTGTATCTCTCATGCCCGCTGTCAACTCATACACCGATAAAACACTTATAACAGCCTGACCGTCAGTCCACATGCCTGCCAACAAAGGTTGCGCGTACGGTATCCCCCGCAAGAAATCAATAGCTACGTCTGTATCAATGAGGACGGCCGGCATAGTCCCGTTCCCCTTCTTGTCTCAGTGAATTTACCGTATCAATGCTATCTCCATCGCGCCCTTTCCAGCTGCCGAAGCTTTCCATCGCCTTCTGAACCTTGCGCTGATGAAGATATTCCCGCAATGCATCCGCAATCAATGAACTCACATTATTGGATAGTGCTTTGGCTTCTTGCAGAAGATCGTCAGGCAGTGTTATGGATGTTTTCGTGAGGTGCATACTTCCTCCTCAATAGTAGGATAAAATCATACTACCATAGAGTATTGGATATCAAAACACAAAAGGTCCTGCTTCTGTGACCTCGTCACCAGGCTCCCGCTTGGCAACGTACAGGCAAGGCAAGCTCCCGCTTACCGAATCAGATTTGTCAAGCTGGAGCTTCCAGAACTATTGCGTTACGCATCTGGTGCTGCGTAACGAGATCACAAATTCAAGCTGCTTTGCGCATTTTCGGTTGTGACGCCATTTCCTTGCGCAGGATGGCGTTCAACCGGCTTTGGTAACCTTTGCCGCCCTGCTTGAGCCAATGCAGTACATCGGCATCGAGTCGAACAGTAACGGTTTCTTTGACGGGGCGGTAGAATTTACCGACTTCAAATCCGCTGAAATCGGTGATTTCCGGAATATCCGAATAATCGATATCGTCATCGGACATGGCGGCCAGCTTGAGCAATTCTTCACGCTGTTCTTCCGTCAGCTTGGGGATTCCTTTTACTCGAACAATTTTTTCAGAATGCGCCGTTTTCATACCGTTTCCTTTCGTGATCATTGGCTTTTCGTGCTGAAAGTATGCGAATGGCCGTTTCATTGCCGCAGGTGTCGAGATGAGCAACCAATAACAACATCAAGCCCTCTGACATGCCAATGGTTTGCCATCTCTCTTGTCTGTCAACAATTCTTTCAACTCTGCTGGCAAGTAGGGGATCGTTAAACACGGTTGCGGCCGTTTCAAAATCTACCCCGTGCTTTGCCTTGTTAATGCGGTTCTTGTTCTCGTCCCACTCGAATATCATGATTCACCCATACCATGTATTTACACTATTGTAAATACAAAAGGCAGCTGTTACGCCGCCTGGTGTAATATCATCAGTTTCGTCCCCCGTTAACAAAGGGGGATTAGGGGGATTTGTTTTCTTCTTGCAATCACGATGGCGATTATTTCAGGCGAGACCTCCGAGGTATTGTAAACCTCGGAGGTCTTCAAACAGGTTTCTCCTCGTTACCAGGCTCCCGCTTACCGAATCAGAATCGTCAAGCTGGAGCTTGCAGAACCATTGCGTTAACGAGAGCTAAAAGTGGCATTGCCATAATGAAATTACATTTGACGAGTAGTACTGCATATAGTATCATCTGCACATGAGTCAGGTCGACAAGCAGCTTGAAGCGATGCGTAACAATCCCCGTGACTGGCGGATTGAAACACTTATTTCGCTTGCCGTGAAATACGGCATAGAAATCAGAAACCATGGCGGTAGCCACCATATCTTTTCCAGCCCTGGAATAGAGCTGGCTATCAGCGTTCCGGCCCATCGCCCCATCAAGCCGGTATATATCCGGCAATTCGTATCCCTTGTTGACCAGGTAAAGGGGAAGCAATCATGAGCATTAAAAAGGTAAAAGAGATTAAACCACCCCACACATTTGAAGAGTACATGCATGAGATAGCGCCTCTCTCTGCCGAAGACGGTGGTGGTTTCATTATCACCTTTCCAGACCTTCCCGGCTGCATGTCCGATGGGGATACCATTGAGGAGGCTCTGTCAAATGGCCGGGATGCCTTCAGTGCCTGGGTATCGGCTGCCGTGGACGCCAAGCGCCCCATACCTGTTCCCGCTGCCAGACCGGCAGAACTGGTTGAGGCATCGGGGCGTTTTGTCACCCGACTTCCCAAGAGCCTGCATGCCCGCCTGTCTGCCCGGGCGAAGCAGGAAGGGGTTAGCCTGAATACTCTGGCAATTGCCTTCATAGCCGAAGGTCTTGGTCATCGTGAAGCGTGCGGTCACTGATTCAAATCAGTCTGCCCAAACTGTCATTTGTACCCCTGTTCCCTCTTCATCAAACCGGCTGATTATTTTCATCCAGATACCCGAAGCGGCGCATAGCTCTAAAAGCTCTTCTCACAGGCGCTGGTACGCTGTCCGCAAATTATGCGCAACCTATGGGAACATAATAAGATTTATTGTTTCCGCGGGCGACCGGGCATACCTTTATTCAGATCACGACCTGTAAGACTGCCAATTTGGTTGATGAACAAATCATCTCCTGCCGGACGGCCTGTCTGTGTCGCCATTCGGATTCGGTCAATCTCGCCAGCAATTCCTCCCGCAATAAAATCTTTCCAGTCAGTTATCAACCCTGACAACGTCCTGTCCTTTACCAGTGGATCGGATTCCGTAGTACCCGAATGATAGCCTGCGCTTGACCATGGATATTCCCAGGCGCACTTGACAATGCCAGCCCGCAGAGGATTCAATTCGACATAGCGCACAGCGGCCAAAAGGTGGTTTTCGTCGAGGACACTTGAATTGAATCTTCCTTGAAACAGATACCCGCGAACCCCCTGAGCAAAGTTTTTCAAGCGCGTGTACCGCCGGTGTGCCTCGCCAAACCCTCGGGCAAGCGCTGTCTCCGTACTTGGCACAACAACAAAATGGACATGATTGGTCATAAGGCACCATGCAAGAATATCAAGACCGAAGCGTTTCGCTTCTTCGGCCAGAAAGCCAAGGTAGGCCCACCGGTCTTCATCAGAATCAAAGACATCCATAGATCGGACTCCGCGTTGGGTAACATGATGCGGGTAATCTGGTACAACTATGCGTGAGATACGGGCCATGGCGGGATTCTATGGACAGAAAGCACTAAAGTCAACTCAATATCTGTATTATGTCCCCGGAATATTTCCCATTATCAGTATTATGTCCCCGGAATATTTCCAGAGTATGTCAATATGACATCCGTCAATAAGTGGCAAACAACCCCTCAACACTCTCGTGGCAAACCCGCTTGGCTCGCCCGCGCTGGAGGCTTTTCACAAAACAGTTACAATCCAGAACGGAATACGAGTAATTTTTTACGGCAACTTCTTCCATGAGATCATAGGTAAGCCCGCCGTCATCAAGATGCAGTTCGTAACCCTGATACATCTCCCCATCCGGAAGCAGGGCTGAGATCCTGTCGATATTGTGCTTCTTGAGCTCGATTTCACCAAGATTGAGATGTTTTACCCCCATCTCATTGAGAATGGGGAGCGACTCGAATAGTTTATTGCGATGGAGCGGCCAGGCCGGAGTCTCTACCGTAACAGCCTTGAAATAACGCACTGCCTCCTCCATGTTGCGATAGACCTCTTTGGAGAAATCCGAGGCACCCAGGTGAAAGCGGATCTCGTCGAATCCCAGATCCTTGAGCCTGAGCAGGACCTCGCGGCTAGCCAGAAGACCGTTTGTATAGAGGTAGAACCAGGGACGGGATTTCATCCTTGGTGCAACATCTTGGA
>JAJYBH010000183.1 GCA_021779135.1 Deltaproteobacteria bacterium | reverse complement strand
TCGGGCTGCCCAACGTCAGTATCGGGATCAACCTGCCGCTCTTTCCCGATCTCGTCCCTGTACCGGGCTATCCGGTCTATTACGCGCCTGGCATGGATGCCAACTACTTCTTTTACGATGGCATGTACTGGGTCTACCAGGATGACAACTGGTACGCCAGTTCCTGGTACAACGGCCCTTGGGCACAGGTGGAGCCGGATTTCGTGCCCCTGTACATCCTGCGTGTCCCGGTGCGCTACTACCGGCAGCCCCCTGTCTATTTTCGCGGGTGGCAGGCGAATGCCCCGCCCCGCTGGGGCCAACACTGGGGTCGTGGATGGGAACAGCAGCACAGAGGATGGGAGCGGTGGAATCGCCGGGCTGCTCCGGCACCTGCCCCCCTGCCTACCTATCAGCGCAGGTATAGCGGAGAACGCTATCCCCGCGTAGAGCAGCAGCCTGCGCTGCGCAATCAGAGTTACCGCTACCAGCCGCGTGAGAAGGCTGTTCAGCAACACTTTAAGCAGCAAACTGCGCATGGATCGCCTGCCCAGCCGGCAAGGCAGGTAGCGCCTCCGGCGAATAGTCCGGGTCATAACGATCAGAGGCAGCAGCCCAGGGCGGTGCAGCCGCAGCGCGAACAGCAGGCACCAAGGGTTCAGGAACGCAATCAAGGCCCGCGTGTCAGGGGTGAATCAGCGGAACCCGATCGTGGCCGCGGCCGGGGACGCGATTGATGCAGGTATAACGGCAAATTCCCCTTCAGCCTCCCTATCGTAACGGGGCGCTGAAGGGGTTCTGTTCAATGAGCTGCGGAGCATCCATGCAGACCCAGACTGATCTTTTTGACACGTCCGAGGCCCGGGTCCTGATCCGGGGACCAAGTCCTCCCTGATGCGCGGTGAGCGCTTCACCCTTTCATCCAAGAGCGATACAAGACACTAGGTCCTCGCTTCGCCGTGCCCGCCATATATGGTAGTTATGTTATACCTGACGGATCATATTTACTGATCTCCCCTCAATTTTACTCCCCTTTTCAATTTTACCCTGTACAATCAAAGCGTTAAATTGCAAATCCCCCCAGCCAACTGTGGCACGTTAGTTGCCTAGAACACATGTACACGTTACCTCCACAGGTAACAGCGAGCAAATAACAACAGACCAGCATTATCGGATAAGACACGCAGATCTTCGGCCCGACAGGTAATCGTTTCACCAAATTCAAGGAGTCATGATATGAAATTCCCGGTTCTAGTAATCCTCTCCAGCTGTCAATTTCTTCTCTGCTCATGCACCATGTTCTATACCAAACAACCGGCCTCAGCTCCGGTGGCATCGACCCCCAAGCCGCTGGTTGTGCCGGTTGGGAAAAATTGGCAGGTGATTGAAGAGGCCCCGATGCTCAGTGACGGGTCGCGCCTTCCTTTTCAGAATGAACAGTCCCTGCATCCCGAGGCTGCACGTCCTGTATCGCCTCCGGATAACCGCACGATACAAACATCGCATTGACCAGTGATCGGCGATTTTAGCGGATGGCACCGTGAACCCGTGTTAAAGGCAGTTATGGTTTGCTTGAATTAATTAACATATGGTATGTTTTTTTGAATCAGGAAGGAGAATCCATTATGAAGCACCTGAAATTGTTGTTGATAGTCTGCCTCATCCTGTTGCCACTGCCAAGTCTCGCGGCAGAGGACGGCTACGGCTACCCGATCCCGGGTTCGTATGAAGCCACCATCCTCGGGACCCCGGCTAAACTCATGCCTGAGTTTCCGGCAAATATGCGTACCCGGCAGCTCGAGCTCGATGTCATCCCGGACCGGGAAAAACCGCCGATATTCTTTTATGACCAGGGGCTGCGCTGCACCTTCGCCTACCAGGAGAAGAAAGCGCCGCTGATCTTTCTGATCGCCGGCGCGGGCTCCAGCGACCGGGCTCCCAAGCTGTTGACCATGATGAAGGCCTTCTATCAGGCCGGCTTCCACGTCATCACCCTGCCGTCGCCCTCCCATGCCAATTTTATCATCTCCGCCTCCCGGAGCAGGGTACCCGGCAATCTGACCGAGGACGCGGAAGACCTGTACCGGGCCATGGAGGTCGCCTGGAACGAGGTGAAAGGTGATATCGAGGTATCCTCCTTTCACCTGTGCGGCTACAGCCTGGGGGGCACCCAGGCCGCCTTCGTGGCGAAGCTGGACGAGGAGAAGCGGGTCTTCAACTTCCAGAAGGTACTCATGATCAACCCCTCGGTCAGCCTGTACGGTTCGGTGACGAGGATCGAGGACATGCTGAAACAGATCCCCGGAGGATCCAATAAACAGGGCATCTTTTTCAATCGCATGCTCTCCAAGTTCAGCCAGTTCTACCGCTATGGCAATTTCGTCGCCATTAACGACGATTTTCTCTACTCGATCTACACGGAGGGGCTTTTTTCACACGAGGAAACCGGTGGGTTGATCGGGCTTACCTACCGCATCAACCTGGCCGGCATGATCTTCGCCTCCGACGTGATGACCAACAGCGGCTACGTCGTGCCGAAGAACCGGGTGCTGAGCCCCACTGACTCTGTCTTCAACTATTTCCTGGTCTCTACCCACCTGAGTTTTATTGAATATTTCAACGAGTATTTCTATCCCTACTTCCAGAAAAACCGGCCGGGCCTCACCAAGCAGGCCTTCGTCGACTCCCTGAGCCTCAAGAGCATCGAAGGCTACCTGAAGTCGTCTCCCAAGTTCGGCGTGATGACCAACGAGAATGACTTCATCCTGAGCAAGGATGAACTTGAATACCTGCGGCAACTCTTCGGGGAGCGGGCCAAGATCTATCCGCGTGGCGGTCATCTGGGCAATCTGGAGTACAAGGATAATCTGGCCTACATGGTCAATTTCTTCAAATTGCAGGGAGGGACACCATGACAGTTACCCGATTCAACGCTCAGATAACATGCCTGGCCCTGCTCATGGCACTGTCTCTTGCCGGGTGCGCTACAACAGGCAGAAATACCCCGGCAGAAGTTCCGGCAATGCACTCGATCAGCGAGTTCAGGGACCAGAACTTCGCCGAGGTTTCCGATCCCTGGGAAAGGTTCAACCGGAACATGTACCGGTTCAACTATTATTTCGATAAATTCGTCTTCCTGCCGGTTGTGAACAGCTACGAGTTTGTTACTCCCACCTTTGTCCAGGAACGGATCTCGGGTATCTACAACAACCTTGCGGAGGTCAAAAATCTCACCAACAGCCTGTTCCAACTTAAGGCGACGGAGTCCGTGACAACGCTTGGCCGCTTCGTGACGAACAGCACCCTGGGTCTGGGCGGCATGTTTGATCCGGCCACCAGGTTCGGCCTCGAGCGGCACGAGGAGGATTTCGGCAAGACCCTTGGCTACTGGGGGGCGGACTCCGGTCCCTATCTGGTCCTTCCGATCTTCGGTCCCTCGTCAGTGCGCGACACGGGCGGTCTTGTCGTGGACACCGGCATCACCTACGGGATCTACGCCGGGATTGATCCGTTTGCACATACCGGAAACAGTCTCGCCATCAGCTCCGGGATATCAACCCTGGAGGCTGTGGACGCGCGGCATCAGCAGAGTTTCCGCTATTATGAGAGTGGTTATCCCTTTGAATACTATATGGTCCGATTTATTTACCATGAGAAGCGGGAGATCGAGTCAGTCAAGCCTCTTACGGCTGATTGACAATAATGAGTACGTCAAGGATAATTTCTGCTGAATTCTCGGCACGCGGCACCGCGAAACAAGCTGAAGCCGCCATCTCTGGTGCAGGTGATTGGAATGAAGATGTCGAACGTAAAACAACGCATTGGCTGGGCGTTGCTGGTGGTGACACTTTCCGGCTGTCTCGGCGTCTGGTGGGGTTATGCTCACCTGACTTCCCTGGTTACGGCCCGGCTCAAGGTGCTTGTTGGCCCCGATATCAGTATGGGAAAGGTCACTGCCCGCTGGAACCGGATCGAGCTTGATCAGGTCCGGATTGTTCGTCGTGGGAACGGCCCCTTTGACAGTCGCTGGTCATGCCGGAGTATCGTCATCCGGCTCAGCCTGCTATCTCTCTTCAGCAATAGACTGGACATTAGCGATGTTCTGCTGGATAAGCCATACCTGTTGCTTGAAATCAATCCGGACGGTTCTTTTGCCAAAATAGTGCCCGCACTCCCCGCTCTACCTGCCGCGTTTCCACCGGTACGAATTGCCGCCCTTCGTATGAAAAACGGATCCCTCGATCTCCTGGACCGGCAGATTGCCCGCAAGAAACACATTGGGGTAAGCAATCCCCGCGAAGGGTATCACCTGACGAGCTATCAGGATCTGTCATTATCGGCGGGTGCCCTGGATCTCCCCCTGTCGGGACGTCCAACGCACGTGCGACTTGAACTCACCGCCAAGGGTGGGGGACACCTGCAGATTACGGGTGATATCGCACCCAAGGGTCTCGACTCCACTCTCAAACTCAATCTGACCGGATTGAACATCACCCGCTACCGCCCTTATTTCCTCAAACCGGGTGATCTGGATATTTCGGCGGGCACTCTGTCTGCAACCAGCACAATTTCCATACATAACCGCATCCTGAA
>JAJYBH010000182.1 GCA_021779135.1 Deltaproteobacteria bacterium | reverse complement strand
ATTGGACCAGGATGGCGGTCAGCCCTTTCAGGCCCCGGGTCGTATCCAGCAGGGCCAGCCTGCGGATCAGGCTGTCGCGCCCGGTCAGCAGGCGGGTCACCGCATGCTGACCGCGATTGGGGGTGCCGAGCATGATCAGCCGTCCATCGGTGCGTCCCTTGATCCGCTGCCAGAGCTCGGGATACTCGGCAATCATGGCCCGCGCCACCAGCCCACCCATGGAATGGGCGACGATGCTGACCGGCTGTCTGCCCGCTTCGGTATCGTCCAGCGCCTTGGTGAGGGCTACGGCCAGCCGCCGGCCCTCCTCGAAGACCGAAACGCGCCAGTCAAAGGGGAAAGGCTCGACCCGATGCGTGGCGGAGAGATGCTTGAGCAGACCGCCGTAGCATGTCCAGAGCGGGGCCTCGGCCGTCACCAGGTTCGGTATGCCGTAGCGCAGCATGTGCAGCTTGCCCTGGGCCAGCTCGACCGGATCGAGCCAGACCCGCTTGTCGTTGACGGACAGGTGGCTGCCCATGATTCCGGGCAGCACAAAGACCACCGGCAGTCCGGCCGCCGCGCCGCGCTGCTCGTAGGGCGGGGTGCCGTCTTCGCTGTCTCGCACGGAAAAGGGTTCGAAGCCGTCCTGTTCCGCACCGCTCCTGGTGAGGGCCCGCGCCAACCCTTCGGCGCTGTCGGCGTTGGCGAAGTAGTTGAAATGGTTTACATCTCCGCCGCGCCGGAAGATGAAGCCGGCCCCTCCCTGCCGCTCGGCGCCGCCGAACATGGAGTCGGTGTTCACCACCAGGTCGTTGTCATCCTGGTAGAGCGGGTCGGTCAGCAGCGTGCCGAGGGCGCTGACGACGCTTTCCCCCTCGATATCGCCGGAGATGACCCGCAGCTCGCCCTCCAGTGTGACATCGGGACGGTTGAGGAGCGCCACCAGCGGGGAGGTGGGGACCATCGCCTCGATGCCGGGCAGCACGGACGGGTCGGAGCGCTCCTTGGCCACGGCCATGACCAGCTCGCTGAAGATGTCGTAGAGGATGCTCCCCGGCGTCATTTCGAAGGGGCTGAACGAGCCGAGCAGGTTGAAGAGCAGCGAAAGGTAGATGTCGAGACGCCCCGAAGCCAGTGTTGTCCCGCGAGCCGGGCAGGCGACCCGCACAAAGCGGTCCACCCGCACCCGCTTCTCTTTCAGCAGTGAGTTGAGCCGGCCCAGGTCACCGCGCAGCTGCCCGGGATCGCGTTCCGCAAAAAAACGGAGCGCCGCCGCGTCGAAGGGCTCCATTCCCGCGCCGCCCCTCCCGGCGTGGCAGAGCAGCTCGCCGATCATGCCGCCCCGCGAGTGGGAAACCAGGTGCAGCCGGGCATCCGGGGGCAGACGTTCGACCAGGGCGATGGTGTTGTGGATCGGACTCTTGCTGAGGGACTCGTGTTCCAGGCCGTAGACCCGTCCTTCGTAGGGGGCCAGCAGCTGGAGACGCTGGGGGCGGCGCTTGTCACTCCAGAGTTTCCCGAAGCTGCCGGCGGTGGACGATGCGGTGCCGTGCAGGAAGAGCAGGGAGGGGCGGTCGCTGGGGAGGGAAACGCCCCCCTCCGGCAGACGGGTCAGGGAGAGCTCCTCGTCGCCCAGGAGCCGATACAGGCCGGGTCCGCGCCCCTCGTCGGCCGTGCCGAGGGTGTGCCCCTCCCAGAAGGAGGCGATCTTCCGGGCGGCACCCTCGGCTACGTCGATATGGAAAAAGCGCAGGGTCCTGATGAGAACCTTGCCGATGAATCCGCGCGTCCCGCTCCGGCCGGGGAGCGAGGCGGGGAGATCCAGTATCCCGTCTGTCGCGCGGCTGCCGGCCAGTTGCAGGACCTCGCTCCTGAGGCGATCCTGGGTGGTCCAGAAACGGGTGCCATCCTCCAGTTCCACCTCGACCACGTCGTCCGGGCGGCTTTCGATGACCGGAGCCTCGGCCGCGCCTTCCCGGGCCGTGCTGATCTGGAAGGTCCGGCACGAATGGATGGTAAAGACGCCCCTGAGTTCGTCGGGAATGGAAGGATCCGCTTCCGTGATCATGTTGCCGGGGATGCGGAGCTTGATGGGGGTGGTGTCGGTAGCCATGCTGTTTTCCTCCTGCGGTGATCAGTCTGCTGCAGTCCTGTTCAGCGTCCCAGACCCAGCAGGTACGCCATCAGGAACTCATCCCACGAACTCTGCCTGGTGAAATCGAGTGTCCTGTAGAGGGGTGAGAGTTTCCGTTTGGGGAAGTAGATCGAGACCCCCCGGGAGTTGCCCACGGCAGGCCCCTTGCAGCCGCTGGCGACGACGGCAGCGGCTGCGGCCTGTTTGACCGCGCCGCAGGCGGTCTTGACGGCCGGGTTGTCGAGACCTTTGACCAGCAGGTCGCACAGGTCGAGGAGGTCGCAGTAGTCGTCGTAGGGGCGGCTGTACTCCTGGACCCGGGCCCGGGCATCGATCAGGGCCGTGCGGGCGGCGCTGTCGGCCAGAATGCCCTTGAGGGCCGTGGCCAGGCTGCTCACGGCCGTGGCCAGGGGTTTGAGGGCCGAGAGTTTCACGGCCGACTGGGTGACGCTGTCGCTGGCCTTGTAGGAGGCCAGATACTGGCTGACGATGGTTTTGGAAAGCTCCTCCGGGGTCATGGCCGGTTTGGCGGCCAGGGCCTTCAGGACACGGTCGTAGGGCCAGCCCTCGCCCGGTTCGCTCTCTTCGGAGCCGACGCTGTACCCGGCCAGGTCGCGCATCTGGTAGTATACCTCCAGCATGCTCATCAGGCAGGCGTCCATGCCGAGGATGTCGATCTTCCGCTTGAGCTTCTTTTTGATGCTGGTCAGGACCTTTTTCAGCTCGATGTTGTCCAGGAAATCCTGGGCCTGGTCGTCGAAGGCGATCCCGCGCTGCTTGACGGCGGCTGCCACCGTAGTGTTGAAGAGGGCCCGCCGGGTGCGGGCAACACCGGCCCGGGCCTGGGCAAAGGCGATCGGCCTGGCTCCGCCGTTAACGCCCCGGGTGACGACCGGCTGGCTCTTGCGGCTCACCGGCGGTGCGGACCCGCTGAAGACATCGCCCTGGTACAGGTTGGCGTCATCCCAGCCGGCGCCATGGTTCCAGAGCACCAGCAGGTAATGGTCGGCCGGGTAGTTCGTGACCCCCCAGGTGACAAAATCCTCCAGTACCCTGGGATCGCCCATGTTGGTTTCACCCAGGGTCAGTACGGCGTCCCTGGCGAGCGTTGTCCCCTTCCTGAGGCAGTAGCGCGTGGTAACGCCCTTGTTCCCGGCCCGGTCGAACTGGGCCAGGACAGCAACCCGGTCAGACGTGCCGATGGTCTTCATTTCGTTCAGATCGACGACCCCGGCGCTGTCCAGGTTGTTGTCGCCGGCCAGGTAGACCATGATGGTCCAGTTTCGCGTGCTGTCCGCTTTCGTTGGCATGCTGACCTCCTTCTTGAAGTGATTAATGAGAGACAATTTCAGTTTCAGATAATTATATCGGGCAGTTGCAGTAAAACAAGCGCCTCCTGTAACTTATTGTGAGAATTTTAAAATATTGGTTTAAATCCGGTCGCATACATTTCGATGCATCGTTAAAAATAAGGCCCGTTCGAGGCCGGACAGGTCAATTGACATGCAGTCCACACTCCGCTGCCATGCTTTTAGGAGCCTGTCGGACTTAGGAGAATCTACTGCAAATCCGCCTGTGCGGTCCATATTTCACCGCTTTTTTGGTCAATAGAACGACTATTGACCTTCGAAATCGGCAAAATCTGTCCTCGCTCAGTCGAATTTTCGTTGCGATTTCCTAAGTCCGACAGACTCCTATTCCGTCACCAGCCCGCCTGGACGCCTCATGAAAACATCCTGTTGAAGAAATTAAAATCTGTGATAGTATTCCTGGGTAATTTCCCGAAGGAGCGGAACGTACGAAGTTGTCCGCGGATTCATGGACTTGTTTTGGTACGCCGCCACGCTTGAAAACCATCACTCATAAGGAGACGGTCATGAAAAGAATTCTTGCGCTACTGCTGGTAACGACGATGCCCTGGGGGGCGGCTTCGCTGGTCCCTGCACAGACCGATGCTCAGGCCGAAAAGGCGAAGATGGTGGAAAAAAAGGTGAAATCCTATGCCGGCGAGGCGACGATGATGCCCGCTCCCGAGGTGCAGATGTCGCGCCTGACAAAAGGGCTGCAACTGACGGAGGAACAGCAGAAGCAGATCCGCCCGCTCCTTGATGAAGAGTTTGTCCAGCTGAAGAAGATCCAGCAAAATGAGAACATCAGCCCCAAACAGATCCAGAAACAGGTCGAGGCGCTGCGCACCGAGACAAACGCCAAGATGCATACGTATCTGACGCCGGAGCAGAGAGAGAAGCATGACCTGGTCAGCAAGGAAATCAAGGCCAACAAGCAGAGGCGGATAAAGGCAAACCGCAAGGCGCGCATCGGCACCAAGGCGGAACCGCCGCCTCCGGTAAGCAAATAAGGCAATTATTGAGCAACACGAAACCGAGTAACTTTCCCGAAACGGCGCCTGCCACCGAAGCAGCAGGCGCCGTTTTTAGCGCGGTGCACGAAAGGAGGCAAAGTCCCTCGCCCCTCATCTCTCATCTCTCA
>JAJYBH010000065.1 GCA_021779135.1 Deltaproteobacteria bacterium | reverse complement strand
ATCAGCGCAATTCCCGTCAAACTCATCAGATCACCTCGGAATACGATGCAAACATCAATGTGTGTATTTTAAGTATAGAGCAAAAAGGAAATATATCAATTGAATTAGAATCGCGCCCTGACGACTGTCGCGATTTTATCGGCCGGAGAGGGCGGCTCCGAAGGTCTCCAGGATGTCGCGCCGCGCCTCGCCCACGGTGAGGGGGATCCTCCTGAAGGGGAGGTTGTCGCCGTTCTTCAACTGGTGGATCAACTCTGCAATGTAGGGCAGGCGCAGCTTTACCCCGGACAGGTCGTCCCGGTTGCTGAAAACCTCTTCCGGAGTTCCGCTGCGGACCAGCTTGCCCCGGCTGAGGATGTGCAGGCGGTTCAGGAATACCGGTACCAGGTCAACGCTGTGGGTGGCCATGACAATCGTTACCCTCGATTCGCGGTTGAGACGTGTCAGGAGTTCCATCATGCGGTACTCGCCCATGGGGTCGAGACCGGCGGTCGGTTCGTCCAGCAGCAGGATTTCGTGACCCATGGCCAGCAGGCCGGCGATGCAGACCCGTTTTTTCTGGCCATAACTCAGGTTATGGATGTCCTTGGCCGACAGCTCGGCCATTTCCACGGCTTCCAGCGCCTCAGCGACCAGACGCCGGACGCTCTCTTCGTCACACCCCATGTTGCGCGGGCCAAAAGCCACATCCTCATATACCGAATGGGCGAAAAGCTGGTCATCCGGATTCTGGAATACCAGTCCGACCTTGCCGTAAATCTCACGGGGCGAGAGCTTGCGGATGTTTTCACCATCCAGCAGGACCGTACCGTTGAAATCCTTGATCATGCCGTCCAACAGCTTGAGCAGGGTGGTCTTTCCCGATCCGTTGGAGCCGAGGATGCCGCAAAACTCGCCCGGCATGACATCCAGGAGGATGTCGGACAGGGCCGTGGTGCCATCGGGGTAGCGGAAGGAACGAATATCTGCGGAAAGGCGGGCGGTTGACATGGTCAGTTCTGCAGTTTCCAGGCGGCGGTGGCAAGGATGGCGAATACCGAAAGGCCCGCCAGTTGAACTCCGCCCAGGCGTGAACCTCGCAGCAGGGGCAGGCGGCCGTCATAGCCGCGTTGCGTCATGGCAACCGTCATGGCCTGGCTGCTGTCAAAGGCCCGGATGGTCAGCATCCCGGCCATGGCTCCGAAGGACCTGAGCCCGCGCCGCATGCCGCAGTATCCGAGACGGTTTTTCTGGGCGGTATAGACGATACCGGCATCGTCATAGAGCATGAAGAGCGCGCGCCAGGCAAACAGGGACACCTCGACCAGGCCGCGGGGTACCCGCAGCCAGGCCAGGGCCGCCATGGTTTCGGTGAAGGTCATGACCTGGCTGAGCAGCACGGCTACCGATACGGCGCCCATGATGCGGGAGCTGATCAAAAGCCCCTCGTGCAGCCCTTCAGGCCGACCCGCCAGGGAGAACGCTCCGGCATTGAAAAGAACGGTCGCTTCTCCTTCTCCCAGGAAGGTCTTGAGTGTCAGGATCACGACGGCGATAAAGAGGGGATGCAGCAGTCGTAACGCCAGCAGGCGCGGTTGCATCCCGGCGATCAGCGCCACCGGCAGGCAGATCCCGGCTACCTGCCAGGGAAAGGCACTGCTGCGCGAGCTGATGACCAGAGTCAGCAGCAGGCCGGCCGCCAGCAGGCGGGTGCGCGGATCGACCGCGGCAACGGCCGCACGTTCGTTCTGCTGTTGGCGCAGGTGTCTCACCGGTCGCCCAACATCCCCGCCAGCACCTGCGCGGCTGCTGAATAGGGGTCGATCGTGCGGTTGCCCATGCCGGTTACAACCCTCTCAAGCGTGGCGTCCGTGGCCATGTGATCCAGTGCCTTCCTGTAGAGGCTGTCGCGCAGGATATCCATGAAGTGCCGTTCATTGCGCTCCCGCAGAAAATGGTTGATGGTACCAGTGGAAACAAGGTGATCACGGTGCAGAAGGATTTCTCCAACCAGTTCCTCTATGCCGGCGCCGCGCTGGGCCTCGGTCTTCAGAACCTGCGGGTTCCAGCTTCCCGCGGGTGCGCTGCGGAATTCCAGCATGGTGGCCAGTTCGCGGGCGGTGCGGTCGGCCCCGTCGCGGTCGGCCTTGTTGACCACAAAGATGTCGCCGATCTCCAGGATACCGGCCTTGATGGCCTGGATGTCATCACCCAGCCCCGGTACCATCACCACGCAGGTGGTATGGGCGGCCTTGACGATATCGACCTCGTCCTGCCCGACACCCACCGTCTCGATGATGACAATATCCATTCCCAGGGCATCCATGACCAGGGCAACATCAGCCGTTGATCGGGAAAGGCCGCCCAGGGCGCCGCGAGTGGCCAGGCTGCGGATGAAGACCCCTTCGTCGGTGGCATGACGGTTCATGCGGATACGGTCACCAAGAATGGCTCCGCCGGTGAAGGGGCTGGTCGGGTCGATGGCCACGACGCCGACCTTTTTTCCCCGCTTGCGGAAGACGGCGGTCACCTGGTCCACCAGGGTTGATTTGCCGGCCCCCGGAGGCCCGGTGATGCCGATGATATAGGCATTGCCGGTGCGGGGGTAGAGCTGTTTCAATTCATCCACCGCCTGGGGGCGGTTATCGTCGATGTCCCGCATGAGGCGAGCCGCCGCGCGTATGTCGCCGTTGAGAACCATTTCTGCTAGTGGCATTGGTGTGTACCCGTTGTGAGGAAGTCAGTGAATGGACGTTTGCTTGTATAGCACGATCACGCCGGGATTACAATCAGGCGGCTGATAACAATTCTTGCCAATACGCACAGAGCGGATATAATCATTCCCGTATTCAGCCACCCCGAGGTTGCCGTCAGATGACCGACAAGGATCATGCCATGAGTCTGTTTTCCCGGTTGAGCGTCAACACAAAGTACAACATCATCTCGTCTATGCTGCTGATGGTCCTGTTCATGGCGCTGGCCTACAGCAATTACCGCCGCGAGCAGTCACTGATCTTGAAAGGTACGGTAGATAATGCCCGCAGCATCTCGCGACAGATCATCGAAACGCGGGATTACCTCTCCAAGATCGAAACCTCCGAGCCGGAACACAACGAGAATCTGATCCCCCAGGTGGCTGCCACCCGGATTGCCCAGCAACTCACCCTTGGTTCGAAATTCTACGTACGTCAGGTCTCCCTGCGCTACCGCAACCCCGACAACCGGCCGGATACGTTCGAGACCCAGCAACTTACGATCTTCCGTGATGTGAAGGCTGCCGAAACCTGGCAGGTTACCATGGATAAGGGGAAGAAGGCGCTACGCTATCTGTTTCCGATGGTGTCCGACGAATCCTGTCTGAAGTGCCATGGCAGCTATGATGCAGCCCCCGAATATATCAAGAGGCGCTTTCCCCGCGGACATTTTTCCTACGGCTACAAGGTCGGCGAGGTTATCGGCGCGGTGTCGGTTTCCGTGCCTATGGAGGGGCTCTACCAGCAGATCGGCGCCAACCTGAAACGCGACATCCTCTATGACGGCCTCGTATTGCTGGTCTTCATCCTGGTCAGCGGCTGGATCATCCGCAGAACGATCCTTGCGCCGGTCAAAACCGTTGCCTCCAGTATTGCCGCGGTCGCACACTCCGGCAATTTTTCCGAACGTCTCGAGCAGCGAGGAGAAGACGAGATCGGCGAATTGATCAGCTCGTTCAACGAGTTGATGGAAGAGCTTGATCGAAAAACCGTCCAGCGGGTGGAGTCGGAGGACCGCTACCGGAACTTCATAGAGATTGCCCAGTCACCGATCGTCACCTTCATGTCCGACGGCAAGATCGTTATATCCAATCAGAAGGCGGAGAAGTTGTTCGGTCTGACCAAACAGGAGCTGCTCGGGCAGAGCATGTATGATTTCATGGAGCAGGGCGAGGAGTTGCGACGTGCGGTGGATGAGTATTTTTCGGCCGGCAGCAGCGATCTGATCGGCACCACCACCCGCCAGAAGGTCCGTGATGTCTGTGGCAGGCTCTTTGAGGTAGAGATGGTCATCTCGGTATCCCAGTCGAATCAGAGCCCGATGTTCAGCGCCATCCTGCGGGCGGTGAAATGACAAGATCCAGGGACCGTGAATTTCAGTAAATAATGATATAGCCGTGCTGTTCGGCAATCTGCCTGACTTCGTCCTTGTCCTTGATACGGTAGGTCTTCCCCTCCAGGGTGAAGGTGAAGCCGCCATCACCGTCTGGCCGGGCATCCTCCAGCAGTGCCTCGAATGTTGCCGTTTTTACCATGGAACCTCCTTTGACGGGCTGGTCGCTGCCGCCCGGCGGACTGCGGCCAGCAGCAGTTGTACATCCTCTTCGGTTGTCTGCCACGAACACATGAAGCGGGCACCGCCGGTGCCGATAAAGGAATAGAAATGCCAGCCGCCCGCCCGCAGCGCGGCAGTCGTATCGACGGACATCTCAGCAAAGACCGCGTTTGCCTGACAGGGGGACATGAGTCGTATTCCGTGTATCTTCTCCAGCCCATCGGCCAGCAGGCGCGCCAGGCGATTGGCGTGGGCGGCGTTTCGCAGCCAGGCTCCGCTCTCCAGCATCCCGATCCAGGGTGCCGAGATGAAACGCATCTTGGAGGCCAGTTGTCCGGCCTGCTTGCAGCGATAGTCGAATTCTTCGGCCAGCTCCCGGTTGAAAAACACGACCGCTTCGCCCAGCGCCATGCCGTTCTTGGCGCCACCCAGGCAGAGCACATCGACCCCCGACTTCCAGGAAATCTCCGCCGGTGACACTCCCAGAGCCGCCACTGCATTGGCAAAACGGGCGCCATCCATCTGAACCCGCAGGCCGTGGCGACGGGCAAGTTTTCCGGCCGCGGCGATCTCGTCGGGGGTGTAGACCGTGCCCAATTCCGTGGACTGGGTCAGGCTGAGGACCCGCGGCTTGGGATAATGGATATCACTGCGACGGATGATGGCCTGTTCTACCGCGTCCAGGTCGAGCTTGCCGTTCGGGCCGGGGATGTGCAGTATTTTGGTGCCATTGGAGAAGAATTCCGGAGCGCCGCACTCGTCGGTCTCGACGTGGGCCAGCTCATGACAGATGACACTGTGATACGAGCGGCACATGGCGGCCAGGGCCAGTGAGTTGGCCGCCGTGCCGTTGAAGACGAAAAAAACCTGGCAGTCGGTCTCGAAAACATCCCGGATACAGGCGCAGGCCTGTTCCGTCCATTGGTCATCACCATAAGAAGGCGCAAAATCGCAGTTGGCGTTGTCCATGGCCTGCCACGCCTCGGGGCATATTCCGGCATAGTTGTCACTGGCAAACTGGTTGAAGTTGGGGGGGGTAAGGTTGTGAGCGTCCGTGGACATGCAAGGCCTCCCGCTTGGGTAAGTTGAAACTCAGTACTGCATGTAGTGGGCAGAAATGATCCCGTCAATCCGCTATCCATGTTTGCCCGGGGCAATTCCATGGGGGTGAGATTATCATGTAACCATCTGGTTTGCCAGATTTTCATATGCACGATTACGACTTGTGGTTGAATATCCCGCCGGAAATGCCTAGAATATGCGGACGATTTTTCATTCAAGGAGATTATTCATGCGTTACAGCCGGATGCGGCTTTCTCACAAACTGGTCATCATTACCATTCTCACCGCGCTGTTGGTCGGGTTTACCGTGCTGCGCACCCCCAAGGCCACAGATGTAGCCGGGGCATCGCCAGCGGATAAGGCCATGGAAGACCTCTCCCGCGTTGAATATCCGAGCCTCAAGGACATTCGCTGGCACTCGCACTTCATACAACCGCAGGAGTCGCTGGAGTCCATTTTTGGGAAGGACTGGGTCTGGGTTGCCCGCTTCAATCGCATCGACCGTCGGCACGTATATCCCGGCATGACCATCAAGGTGCCCGACCGGATGGCTGATATTCAGGGCTACACCCCCTTGCCGAAGCTGTACGAACCGGCCAGGCGCTACGGTAAATATATCCTGGTGGATATCAATGAACAATGGCTGGGCGCCTATGAGTCGGGCCGGCTGGTGTTCTCGGCACCGGCGGCGACCGGCAAGCCTGGAACCGAGACCCCGACCGGCATGTTCCGTATCGATGCCCGTCACCTGACGCATACATCGTCGTTGTACAAGACCGCCGACGATGAAGAACAGTACCCGATGGATAATGCCTTGCGCTTTCACATCGGCATGGATAATGTTTCCTACTGGCTGCACGCCCGCGACCTGCCGGGCCGCCCGGCTTCCCATGGCTGCATCGGTCTGTACGATGAAGAGATGCAGAAAAGGGTGTTTGGAACACCGGAAAAACCGGTTTTGCTGGATTCTCAGAAGCTCTATGAGTGGGCTGCCGGGGAAGAAGAGTACGAAGACGACTACGGCGATCTTGACGAACTGGAGGATGGGCCGGTAGTTGAAGTGCGAGGCGTTCTGCCTCGTTATCTGGATAAAAGCCCTTCTTGATCAATCGGGCGCAAACTTTATTGTGACAGGAGATAATCATGAAACGGATTCTGTGTGCGGCATTGATGACGGTTATCCTGGCAGCGCCGGCCTTTGCGGCAAGACTGTACCTGAAGGATGGAGGATTCATTCAGGCGAAACGGGTCTGGCGCTCTGGCGGCAGGGTTTATGTGCTGGCTACCCGCGACACCATGACGTCGTTCGATACATCCGAAGTCAACTTGAAACGCACCTTTCCCCGAAGGCACCGCTCAACAAAAAAGATCATAACCGTCAATCCACGTGCGCACACAAAAACGGCTGCCCCAAAGGGAGCAGCCGAAATTCAGAGGCCTGTAGACAAAAAAGCAGATTCATCGCTTTCCCCCCCAAAGTCTCCTGACAGCCTGGAGCCGTCGAGTAATGCCGGCGGCGTCATCAGGCAGCAGAAAAAAGAGCTGGCTGAAAAAATCGCCGAATAGGGGGTTACCCCCGCTTCAGCCAACGCGCTACATCCTTGGCGTGATAGGTGATGATGATATCGGCCCCGGCCCGCTTGAAGCCGATCATGGTTTCAAGCACGACCCGTTCCTCATCGATCCAGCCCTGGGCGGCGGCTGCCTTGACCATGCTGTATTCGCCGGAGACATTGTAGACCGCCAGCGGCAGGTTGCATTCGTTGCGCAGGTCGCGCAGGATGTCCAGGTAGGGCAGCCCCGGTTTTACCATGATGATGTCGGCGCCCTCTTCGATGTCTGAAGCCGCCTCGCGCAGGGCTTCCAGGCGATTGGCCGGGTCCATCTGGTAGCTGCGCCGGTCACCGAATTGCGGGGTCGATTCTGCCGCTTCACGGAAAGGACCGTAATAGCCGGATGCGTATTTGACAGCATAGCTCATGATGGGGATCTTGTCGAAGCCATGTTCATCGAGCACCTCCCGAATGGCAGCTACGCGGCCATCCATCATGTCCGAGGGGGCCACCATGTCGGCACCGGCCCTGACATGGGAGAGCGCTTCCCGCGCCAGCAACTCGAGAGTGGAATCGTTATCGACATCCCCGTCCTTGATAATCCCGCAATGGCCATGATCGGTATATTCGCACATACAGACGTCCGTGATGACCGCCAGACCGGGTACCTCGCGCTTGATGGCGCGGATGGTCTCTTGGATGATGCCGGTCTCGGAATAGGCGTCACTCCCGACCGCATCCTTGGTCTCGGGAATCCCGAACAACAGTACCGCCGGGATGCCCAGATTGTAGGCTTCCCGGGCCTCCGCAACGATATGCTCGATGGATTGCTGGTAGATGCCGGGCATGGAAGAGATCTCTTTTTTTATCCCGCTGCCGAATGCCGAAAACATCGGATATACGAGGTCGCTCACTGAAAGCGTGGTTTCACTCACCATCCGTCTGAAAATTTCGTTGCCGCGGATTCTACGCGCCCTGAATTGCGGAAAAAACATGCAAACCTCCACTTGCGGTATTTGTGTGAACTAAAATACTACCCAACGACCTTTAAAATTGCAAGCTCCACCACATCAATGCCACAAACAGAAATGTGTACTTGCGTCAGGAAGATTTAGTAGTTGTCTGGCATTCCGCCCATGGCTACAGGGAGCTTCAAGCTGATTTTAGTTGTTATCAGGTGCCAGGTGATGCTATAAAAAAACGAAATTTAATATAGAATCACCTATTAAAAGGAGGAGAACAGTATGAAGAAAAGTTTGCTACTGGCATTGGCAGTGGTCCTGGCTGGCGGGACAATCGCTTCGGCAGCCAATCTTGCTGGTCAGTTTTCGGTTTCACCGGTCATAGGTGGCTATACCTATGATAACAATCAGCCCCGGAAATCCGATGCCAACATGATCTATGGGGCCCGGGCCGGCTACAACTTCACCAATAATTTCGGGTTTGAGGCGCTTTTTGACTACGTTGATTCGTCCTTTGCGGGCCAGGACATCAACATGTATCGCTACGGCGGGGAACTGCTGTACCACTTTTTCCCCGACAATGCATTTGTTCCCTATCTGGCTGCCGGCTACAGCGGACTGCACTTTGATGCCAAAGGCATTGATAACAGGGTCCGAGGCGTTTTTGACTACGGGGTTGGCGCGAAATATTTCCTGACCGACAACTTTGCTCTGCGGGCCGATGTCCGTCATCTGGTCTACAGAATGGATAACCAGAGCAACAACAACCTTGAGTACACCCTGGGAGCCTACATTCCCTTTGGCGGCGCCAAGCCGGCAGTAAAACCGGTTGAGCCACCTCCCGCCCCGGCCCCTGTTCCTGTTCCCAAGGCTGTCGAGCCTCCTCCAGCCCCTCCGGCCGCCCCGACGGCCGAGCTGACAGTGACACCCGTCATGGTAAAGAAAGGCGAGAACGCCATCCTCAACTGGAAATCGCTGAACGCAACAGGGTGTGATATCCAGCCGGGTATCGGCTATGTTCCGCCGCAGGGTGTCAGGACGATTACGCCTGATGATACCACCATCTACAATATGATCTGTTCCGGCAACGGCGGCACGGCCGCCAGCTCGGCGAGTGTTACCGTCATGATGCCTCCGCCGCCCGCTCCAGCCCCCGCACCGGTAACGCCCAAGGCCGCCGAAGCAGCAAAACGGTTCTGCAGCAAACCGGCCATACTCGACATCCAGTTCGACACTAACAAGTCCGATATCAAGCCCAAGTATGAAGCCGATCTGAAAAATGTTGGTGAATTCCTTCAGGAATTCCCGAAGGCCAGGGGTGAAATTTCGGGACACACCGACAGCACCGCCAGCAACGCCTACAATATGAAACTTTCCCAGCGCCGTGCCGAAAGCGTCGCAAAATACATCACCACAACCTTCGGGATCGATCCCGCCCGCATAACCACCAAAGGTTATGGCGAGACAAAGCCGATCGCCAGCAACAAGACCAAGGCCGGCAGAGCCAAGAACCGCCGTATCGAGGCAAACTTCACCTGCGAATAAGACAGGGCATTTACTACCCGCATGAATGAGAACAGCCCTTCCGGATCAACTCCGGAAGGGCTGTTCTCATTTTGCCGCCGCCCGCTGGCCTTAGACCGGCAGAACGCTGCCCCCCTCGGGCATGGCCAGCGCCTTCCAACCCTTGGGAAGAAACCGCTTGGCAAGCTGGAGAGCTTCGTCGAATGTACCGGCCGGGAGCATTCCCATTTCCGCCACCTGTTGCCCGGGAAACTCCGACACCAGGATGATCCTGAAACGCTGTGCCTTCTGCAGGATCGAATAGGCGGTCTGTCCGTTGATTTCGTACTTCTCGCGCAGTGCGGCCTCAAACTGGTCGAGCAGTTTATAACGAAACCAGCTGAAAAAGGTTGAGTTGCCGAAGCCGTCGCGGCATTCGGCCAACAGGATCATCACGCCGCCATCTTTGAGGGCCTGGGCCGCATATTCCATCGATTTATGGGCCTGAAT
The DNA here is from genome assembly GCA_021779135.1 of Deltaproteobacteria bacterium. Lineage (GTDB taxonomy): Bacteria > Desulfobacterota > Desulfuromonadia > Geobacterales > Pseudopelobacteraceae > CAIPTY01. The sequence continues at coordinate 9,567 of JAJYBH010000065.1, read as the reverse complement.
CAGATTGATGTCCTTGGGAAAGCCTCCGCATGAGACTATCACCAGCTCAGCCTTTTCCGCCAGAGGGTACGAGAAGTGCTCACGATAATAACGGCAGCCATTCTCGTGGGCCTCATGCCAGTGACCGGCAAAGGCGGCGATTATCTGTTTCTCCGGGGAAAGCACTGTGTTGAGGATAAAGTCGGGCGCGGCCAGGGTGCAGGCCTCGTTCATTGCCTGGTGGACCGGATTGTTGTCCAGGTTTCCGGTGACGGCGCGCAGGTTTTTTCCGCTTCCGGCCCCGGGGTTCAATACGGCAAAATGGCTGGCCATGCAGGCCTGGCGGCTGGCGATACCCGGCAGGACCGATTTGCGACCACCTCCGAAACCGGCAAAATAATGGAATCCGATGACGCCGGTCAGGATCAGGTGGTCCGCCTCGACAGCCAGGCGGTTGATGCGCACATCGATACCGTTGGATGTTCTGCCGATGGATACCAGTTGCGCCGAATCGTCACAGTCATGGTCTCTTACCCGGATACGTCCGTAGAGCTCCCCGAGTATTCTCTCATGTTCGTGGGGGGTCTGGGGGCGATGGATACCGAGAGCTATCAGGATTTCAATATCCTCGTCGGGTATGCCCTGGAGGTTGAGCCGCTCCACCAGCAGGGGCAGATAGACCTCGCTGCCGGTATAGCGAGTGATATCGGAAGTGATAATAACGACCCTTTCACCGGGCCTGAATGTTGAAAGGGAGAATTGGCAAGTGTCAAGTGCCGAGGTGATGATCTCTGCGGGCGATGTTGCAGGATCGGGGACCGACGGCAGGATAATGCCTGTGAGGCGGTCAGGCGGGAGATCGAGAAAAAAGGATGTGGAGCCGTATTTTAAGTGCATGCTACCTCACCTGAAACTTCCTGCAAAAAGCAAAGGCGCAAAAAAACAGCCTATGATACCAAGCTGGTTCTCACGCCCTGAGTTGCCCGCAGGTTTATTCTGGGACTATATCCAGGCATCTCCGCCATCATACTGGTACCCCTCGCCTTTTGTTCTGGGGGTTACCTTGAACTTTGCCTCGCGGGCCAGACGCTTCATTTTGTCGGCGGCGCTTTCGCCCAGATCGGACAGTTTTTCACGCACTTCGCGTCCCGGTGCCGGAGCCAGCAAAAGGGCGGCGGCGACGCCGATCACGGCGCCGGAAACAAAGGCGATTACAGCTGCAGCGGCGTTATCATTGTTGGTTGACATGGCAGACTCCTTTATCGTGGGATCACATTTAAATGTTAGCAGACCTTATTACTACTAGCACAACAGCGAGCGGTAATAAAAGTAAAATTTACCGTATTCGTGCCAGATGCCGGCGTATCATCTCCTCGAAATCCGCTTCGCGGCTGCCGGAGTATACCAGCGACGAACCGATCTCCACGGCCAGGATGGCGCACAGGTACTTTTGCGGCAGTTTCTTGACCCTTCGGCGGAAAATCGGTGTTTCCCGCAGCATGCGCGGCAGGTGCCGCATGATCGCCTGCCGGAAGGGGTGCTGCAGGCAAAGTTCCGGCCGTTCCGAAAAGAATTCGAACAGACGGGAATAGAGCGAGTTGATGTTCTGGCTGATGGTTTCTGAAATTTCGCTGTAGAGCAGCGTGCCGCCCGATTCTCTCCTCCTGCGCAGGATCATGTGGGCTTCGTCCTCGGCGCGTTTCTCCAGGATGGCAAGGACATCAGCGACATAGCGCTCCTTGTGCTCCAGAAATTCCTGCTCCGAGAGCAGCAGGTTGGCAATGATCTCGTAGGAGGAGGAGATGACACCGCATTTGTTGGCCGAGGCATCGCGCATGATGGCCACGCCACTATTCTGCAGCTGGACCCTGGCCTCCGGGGTTATGAACGAGTTGGCACCTTCTACAATCACCCTGGCCGACGGGACACCGCCGGCATCCAGGAACGAACGGCAGTTCTGAACGTCGATTGTCTCGGGCCGCCCGCCGGCCGGAATGAAGAGGTCCGCCTTGACGGAAAAAATCAGGTTGTTGTACTCGTGGTAGAAATCGTCGATATCCAGCCATTCTTCAACCAGGCCGGAAGTGGTGCGGCTGACCTTGCGGTGCGACTCCATCAACCCTTCCAGTCGCCGGCCGGTGCGGAAAATTATATATCCGCCCATCTTCAGACAGGCCGGATCAAAGGCGTCCAGGTCATGGGCAAGAACGATGCGCCGCAGTTCGGCGTGATCAATGCCGTCAGGGTCGTACAGTGCGGCCGTGCCGTCCTGGATCAGCAGCACCCGCATGCCCGGGCAGCGTTCCAGCATGATGCGCAGGCAGTTTCCGGCAACATCTCCGTTGGGACCGCCGGTCATCTTCATCGTGAAGCTGTCGCGGCGGATGTCTAACCCGGCCTCCTCGGCCATGGTGATGCCGGCAAATGTCACCACGCCGAGGGATGTGACGCCATACTCCTTGTGATTGATGCCGAAACGTTTACTGGACATAATGCCGACGCCGAGCATGTAGCCCCGCTTTTTTGACAGTGCGGCAATGGCCTCGATCATGTCGTCATGCATGTTTTCGTCCGGGCCGAGTTCGATCGGTTCGTCATCTGCGTAGTAATCCACCACCCGGTGATCTTTCGCCCGCCTGTCCTTAGTAATGAAGATGTCCAGAAAGGCGTTGGCTACGCTATACTGCAGCTTGTAGAGCCGGCAGTTCTCCGCTTCGCTCCCGGCCTGCTCAAGTTGGGAGGCATCCAGCACCAGGGCCATCTTCGATCCTCCCTCGTAGATGTCCTTGTTCTTGAGGTGCTGGGTATTCGCCAGGACATACACCTCGCGGAAGAGGGTGTTGGCACTGGTGATGTAGTCGTCGGCGCTGCGGGCGATGACCGTTCGCCAACCTCCGCGGGCAATGTCGGAAAAACCAACGTGGTAGCCGGCTCCGTAGCGGCTGTAGAAAAATGTCACCCGGAAGGGGAGTTGATCGGGCAGGTCGCTGGTGAACTCATGACCCATGTCGCGCAGGTAAGCCGGGTCCAGGCGGATGGCGAGGGCCTGTTTCTCAATCACGAAGAAATTGGTCTTGAGGGCGTGCATGATCATCAGGAAACAGCAGCGATAGACCGCCCGGCGGATGTCGTCCAGCCAGCGGTGGCCAGTGTTGTACCCCTCTACCGCCTCCAGTGTCTCAATCAGCATCGCATTGTAGATGGTTTCCCGGTCATCAAGCGCCGGATCGAAGCGGGTTCGAAAGAATCTGACCAGCAACTGGGCCATTTCCGGGTGGTCATAGAAAGCGAACTGGACATCTTCCAGCCCGAAGCGATCGGGTTGGTTATGGGCCAGACTGGTGTGACAAAACGAGATGAAGGCATTGACCAGCGCGGCATCATCGCCCGACATCAGGCCCTGAACGACAAAATTGTCATAGGCGTGCGACGAGGTGGAGAGGATCTGGGTCGTGCAGAGTTCGCGTTCGAGCCGCTCGGCCAGTTGCGTGCCGGGAAGCAACGGTTGACCATCGCGGGTCTGGACGAAGAAGGCACCCAGAAAATAGGGATGGATCCCGTTGGAGATGGTCTGGCAATAGGCGCGGCGGATCCCGATGCCCAGTCTATTGAAAACCTCCAGCAGCTGCAGCAGAAATCCCTCCTGGGGTGGGTTGCCAACCGCGAACAGCACCCGGGTGTCTGCATGGCCATCATGCTCTACGTTGCTGATATCCAGAAAAAGCCCGCCCGAGGCGTTGCCGCGCTCGAACAGCCACACCAGCCAGGCAATGCGGCTGACCGGTGAGGTTCGAATGTAGTTTTCGTTGTTCAGCCAGAGGATCTTCAGCAGGTGGTCAAGTTTGTTGAGATTGAAATCAGGGAAGGATTTGCGCAGTCCGGCACGCAGCTTATTGACCAGCGCCCCCGGTATCACCACCTCCCGATTCAGGTCGATCTCATGGTTCTGGCGCCGGTCGAATTCGAAACGCTGTACTTCCAGTTCGTCTGCCATCCCCGGCATGGGAGCGTCGGAGTGTGCAAACATGGCGTAGGATATCTCCCGCTCCCCCATTTGCCGCAGGGTTTCGTACAGCGATCCGGGACGGTTGACGCAGGCAATTATCAGTTGCTTTTTACGGTCTGCCAGTATCAGGTGCTGATTGTCACGCAGCTGCGGCATCTCCCTGGCAAGCAGGACCAGGGCGTTGACTTCGTCAGACATGGCCTGAAAGAAAAAGGGGCTCATATGCTGCTGGAGCCAGGCTGCATTCTGTTCTGCAGCCTTCCTGGCGGCACTGCCGGTGCGGCGGATAGTGGCGGATAGGTTCATGGGGCGACCCCCTGCGGAGATGTGCAATACGGCAGAGTATAGCGCCAAACTCCTGATCCGCAAAGTATTACTGTCAATACTATCCGCTAAAGCTTTGCTTGACCGTAAAGACCCGAATTGCTATAGTCTCGCCTCTAAATGTGCCGTTTTGGGACTGGACGTGGCCCAGGTCCGTCGTCATGCCTGGCGGCCTTTCAGTGCGGTTCAAGGGGGAATTAGGTGGCTCTGGAGAGGGGTTGTACCCAGGTGTATACCGGCAACGGCAAAGGCAAGACCACCGCTGCCCTCGGTCTGGCCCTGCGGGCAGTCGGCCGCGGTCTCAAGGTCTGCGTGTTCCAGTTCATCAAGGGGGGCGGACCGTACGGTGAGCATCTGATTGCCGGGAAGCTGGCGCCGCTCTTTACCATCATCCAGACCGGGCAGCCCGGGTGGGTCAATACCAAGGATATTTCGGCGGACCGCCGCATCGCCCAGGAGGCCCTGGTTAGGGCTGGAAAGTTGCTGACTTCCGGTGACTATGACCTGTTCATCTGTGACGAGATCAATGGCGCCGCCGGTTTCGGTCTGATCGATGTGGAACAGGTGCTGGAGCTGATCAGGATGAGGCCGGAGAAGGTCGAACTGGTGCTGACCGGTCGCAACGCACATGAGCTGGTGATCGAGGCGGCCGACCTGGTAACGGAAATGCGAGAGATCAAGCATTACTATAAAGCAGGTGTGCCGGCGCGTACTGGAATTGAAATGTAGTTCCAAGTACATTGAGACGGATATTCTATCCACATTCAATCTGGAGGTAGTTACAATGGCTGAAAGAACATTACGGGTACTTGTGGGAAAACCGGGTCTGGACGGCCACGACCGTGGCGCGAAGATCATCGCCCGTGCCTTCCGCGACGCAGGTTTCGAGGTCATATATACCGGCCTGCACCAGACCCCGGAGCAGATTGTTGCGGCCGCCATTCAGGAGGACGTGGATTGTGTCGGCCTCTCGATCCTGTCAGGCGCACACAACACCCTGCTCCCCCGTGTCTGCCAGGTGCTCAGGGAGAAGAACGCCGAGGATATCAAGGTATTCGGAGGTGGCGTCATTCCTGAAGACGATATCCCCGGGCTCAAAGCGGCCGGCATTAGCGCTGTTTTTACACCCGGTACATCCACCGAGGACATCGTCACGTGGATCCGGGGAAATATCCAGCCGAGGATGTAGCTGCCATCATTAATCTCACCATATAGGTGACAAGCCAAGGTGGATATATATACTTCTTGACGCCTGGCCCCGCTTAAACAAGTTCCCCATTGCCACCATCGGAGAGCTGAAACGTACCTTCGCTCGGGTTGATGTCGACCCGGCTGAGCGCGTTGCCGTACTGTCGGGTTAGCACGGCGAATCCTTTGCCGTGGAGTTGTAAAGGAGATTGATGAAAGATCGAATGAAATTGACGCCACCGCAGCCAACCGAGGACAAGGGCGTATTGCCGACCCTGCTGTTGATTGGCGTTACGCTGGGGGTAGTGGCGCTTCTGGGGATTTCCGGCTATGTTTTCTACCTGATGGCGAAACTGCCGAAGGTGGATCGGCTGGCCGACTATAAACCGCCCATCGTGTCCCAGGTGTTTGGTGATGACGGCAGCCTGGTGGGAGAATTTTATCTGGAACGGCGCATCGTGGTTCCGGTCAACAAAATGCCGCGCAGGCTGATCCAGGCTTTTGTGGCTGCCGAGGATGCCAGCTTTTACCAGCACACGGGGATCGATTACTTCGGTATTGTCCGGGCGGCAGTGAAGAATGTCCTCTCCATGAGCAAAAAGGAGGGCGCCTCCACCATCACCCAGCAGGTGACCAAATCCATGCTGCTGACCTCGGAAAAGAAGTTCTCCCGCAAGATCAAGGAAGCCATCCTGGCCAAGCGCATGGAGGAAAAACTCTCCAAGGACGAGATCCTCTACCTGTATCTCAACCAGATCTATCTCGGGGGCGGGGCCTACGGTGTTCAGGCCGCAGCCGAGACCTATTTCGGCAAGAATGTCGATCAGTTGAACCTGGCCGAGATCGCCATGCTGGCGGGGCTCCCCAAGGCGCCCAACACCTATTCGCCCATAAAACATCTCGAGAAGGCCCGCGAGAGGCAGGCATACGTACTGGATCGGATGGTCGCGGAGGCCTATATCACTCCGGCCGAGGCCGATCATGCGAAAAAGACCGTCATCTCCGTCCACCCGATGAAAAAGATCAACAGCGAACAATCGGCGTACTTTCTTGAACACCTGCGGATTCAGCTGGAGGAAAAATACGGTGAGGAGCAGCTATACAAGGGCGGCCTTAAGATTTACACCACCATGAACGCCGAGATGCAGCGCGCGGCGTATGAAAGCGTGCGCAGCGGCCTCAAGGCTGTGGACAAGCGGCAGGGTTTCCGCGGTCCGATCAAGTACCTAAAGGAAACCGAGGTGGAGGCCTTCTGCGGCAAGATTGAGGATGGAATTGATTCTGCGGCCCTTAAAGCAGGGGAGAGTTATCAGGGCGTTGTGGTTGGTTTCAACCCTGAAAAGGGGGAGACACTCGTCCGCGTGGGGGACCGCACCGGGGTGCTTTCGCGAAAGAACATGACCTGGGCCGGCAAGGTCGGCATGATCAACCATTACGGCAGGCCCGATAAGGGCAACAAGGCCCTGACGCTCGGTTCAGTCATAGATGTCTCGGTTGTAACGCCCGATGTCAACAAGGCCGGCGCCCAGTACGCCCTCGACCAGACCCCGGATGTACAGGCCGCACTGGTGGCAATCGATCCGCGCAGCGGGGGAGTCAAGGCCATGGTCGGCGGCTATGATTTCCGCAAGAGCCAGTTTAATCGTGCCATCCAGGCCAAACGGAATGCCGGTTCCGCCTTCAAGCCGATCATCTACGCGGCGGCCCTGGAAAAAGGCCTGACGACCGCCACGGTTATCAACGATGCCGAGGTGGAATATCCTGATGGCGCCGGCGGTGTCTGGAAGCCCAAGAACTATGACAATACCTTCCGAGGCCCGGTAACCATGCGCGAGGGCTTGACCTATTCCATCAACATCGTCAGCGTCAAGATCATGGAACAGATCGGAGCGCCCTATACGGTTGATTTTGCAAAGAGGCTGGGTTTTACCTCAAAGATTGAGCCAAATCTGGCCCTGGCGCTGGGTGCTGCCAGTGTCTCACCCTTCGAGCTGACCGGGGCCTATGCGGTTTTTGACAATAAAGGCATGCTGCTCCCTTCGTATTTCATAACGCGGGTGACTGACACCGACGGGACAGTACTTCAGGAAACACCGGCACCGGTGCCGGTACCCGCGGTTTCTCCGGAAGTTTCCTATGTCATTACCAACCTGATGCAGAGTGTCGTGTTGAGCGGTACCGGTCACCGTGCCACCCTCAACCGTCCGGTGGCTGGCAAGACCGGGACGACCAATGATGCCAAGGATGCCTGGTTCGTCGGATATGTCCCTCAACTGGTGGCCGGGGTCTGGGTGGGTTATGACCAGGAGCGTTCGCTCGGGGCAAGCGGCACGGGTGGCCAGGCCGCAGCCCCCATCTGGGCTGAATTCATGCAGAAGGCAACCGCGTCGATGCCGGTGGAGGATTTCCAGGCGCCGGAAAACGTCTCCTTTGTGCTGATCAATCCACGTACCGGGCGATTGGCGCGTGAAGGCACCCCGGGTGCGGTGATGGAATGTTTCATCAAGGGCAGCGAGCCAACCCGTTACGATGGCGATTTCGACGGAGCCGCTAACCCCTAGGATAGAGATGGATGCAGAACGGGGCGCACCAGCGCCCCGTTTCTTCCCACAAACGGTCAGAGAATTACCGCCTGTCTGTCAGAGTGAAATCTCCTCGGCAATACCCTCAGTATGCCGCACTATCGATTCAACCTTCTGCCAGTTTACCCGTTCGGAAAGGTTCTTTTTTTCAATCAGTTGTTTGGCTTCAGATGCCAGTCCGCTTCTGCTCATGTGGTACACATCCCGGTGGACCTCCAGGAATATCCGCCCTTTCTCGGTGATAGCGACTTTGACCGGCTTGTAGATGATCTCTCCGGGGGTGTTGACCGCAACCGCCTTGAAGAACTCTTCCATCTGCTTTGGATAGACCCTGATGCAACCGTGGCTGGCAAAGCTGTAGATCGACCAGGGTTTTGTCGTGCTATGGATCAGGATGCCGGGGATGGAGGTTTTGATGGCGTATTTTCCCAGTGGGTTGCTGGCGCCTGGCGGGATGCTGGTGATCGCCTCCATGCCGTGCTCCTCTCTCTCGGACTGGATAGAGGGGGGAACATGCCAGGTCGGATCCTTCATCTTGGCGGTGATCCTGAATTTTCCGGTAGGTGTCTTCCAGTCGTATTTACCCGACTTCACGGGAACACCCAGGGCAACGGGCAGTGAAACGGCCAGTTTACCCTGTTTGAAGTAGTACAGGGTGAGATCCGGGATGTTGACGACAATCCCCTCTTTCATTCGTTGGGGTACGATCTTGCGATTGTTGTACTTCAGCTTCTGTCCGATTATGATGAAGGCCTTCTGGTCAAGCTTGTTTGCCCTGATGAGTTGCTGCTTGCTGACCCCCAGTTTTGCCGCCACCAGGCTGATGTTATCGCCCTTAACCACGGAATAGGTGCCGGCTGTACCGACAAATCTTACCGAGGTGACATCCTCGAAGATATGTCGGGACCCCTGTTCCAGAGGTGGAAATCCGAAGTCCTGAATCTCAACGTCAGGGACATATATTGTCTGCTCTGCCGCATCGGCTGAGGACGTGGGTGGGGAGGTCGCCGGAATGTAGGCATCGAGAGGCAGTGATGCCGGATCTGTCGTTGTTTTCGGCAGCGACCCCAAGATGATCCGTGCTTTTTGTATCGTCAGAAGATAAAATTGTTCCGACTGTTCGAGGTCATTAACCTGGAAATAGTGTTCGGCGATGGCAAAGGTAGCGTCGGCACTCTTCACCTCATCCGGCTTTTCCCGCGCGGATCCGGTTTTGTGCAACAGTTCAAGCTCGAAAATGGCATTCTGGCGCGTATCGGCCCAAGCAGGTTGTGTCCAGAGGACTGTCAGGGTAATTGCAAGCAGACAGGCTGCAAGTCGTGCCTGAGAAGATCTATATAGTGTATTCATGAGTATATACATACAATATGTCGTTGATGCTAATCAATAGCTTAATGCCTGATACATGATTCTTTCGGCGCATCACCAAGCGCATGCTGATGAGTCGTGCCTATTTATCAGCTTGTTAAGGCGGGCAGCAATGGTCTA
>JAJYBH010000181.1 GCA_021779135.1 Deltaproteobacteria bacterium | reverse complement strand
CCGGACAGGTCTACGCGTCCATCGCTATCCCGGCGACGGTCCTGATCCTCGGTCCCAACCATCACGGAAGCGGCGCCGGGGCGGCCCTGTACCCGGATGGCGAATGGATGACGCCGTTGGGGCCGGCCGTCATCAACGCCCGTCTGAATTCACTCCTCCAGCAGAACGTTCCCCTTATCCGCACCGATACCGTCGCCCACAAATTCGAACATTCGCTGGAGGTACAGCTGCCCTTTATCCAGTACCTGCGGCCGGATGCGACCATCAGCGCCATCTGTCTGGGTTATGATGACTACGCGGCTGTCCGGCAGATAGGGGAGGGGGTCGCCGCGGCAATCCAGGCCTATGGAGGAGAGGTGCTGATCGTGGCCAGTTCGGACATGAGCCATTACGAATCGGCCGAATCGGCCCGACGCAAGGATGACCTGGCGCTGGAGCACGTATTGGGGTTCGATCCGCAGGGTCTGCTGCAGGTCTGCAGGAGTGAACGGATCACCATGTGCGGCGTGGTACCGGCCTCCGTCATGCTGGTGGCGGCCGGAGTTCTGGGCGCTAGACAGGCCGAGCTGGTGGCCTACGGCACCAGCGGGGATGTCACCGGAGACAACCGCCAGGTGGTGGCATATGCGGCGGTGACGGTCTGGTAGAACGATTGAGGGAGTTTTCTCAACTCATGCTGAATTGTATAAGTTCCGCATGTTCATTTTTCGAGCCCTGGATCCCACGGTCGGGATTGGCGGCCAGGTGGCGGAGAATGGCGAAGACCGACTCCGCTTGCTCAGGTTTTCCGAGGCTGGTTGCTATTTCAAGGGCGGTCTGACCCTGGGGCTGTTTCCCCAGCTGTTCGATCACCGCTTTCTGCAGGGAGATGACGGCGCCGGCGGCCTTTTTGCCGGCCTCCACCCCCGGTTGATGGTAGGCATTGATATTGACCAGGCTGGCGTACAGGCCGACCGTGCGCTCGAACAGGGCGATCAGGGCACCGATCGTCCCGGCATCCACACGTTCCACGGTGATGGTCATGGATTGGCGTCCTTTTTCATAGAGCGCCGTACGGGTGCCCTGGTAGAAACCGGACAGGAAATCTCCGCTGGTAACCCCGTCCTCCACCTGCATTGACCGCCCCTCACGATCCTGCAGCACCTCGATAAAGGTAACAAAGAAATTGGCCACCCCTTCGCGCAACTGCTGCACATAGGCGTGCTGGTCCGTGGAACCCTTGTTGCCGTAGACGGAAAGCCCCTGGCAGACGACCGTTCCGTCCAGGTCCTGCTCCTTGCCGAGCGATTCCATGATCAACTGCTGCAGGTAGCGCGAGAAGAGCAGCAGGCGATCCTTGTACGGCAGCACCACCAGATCCTTCTCGCCACGGCCGTTAGTAGCGTAATACCACATCAGGGCCATCAGCGCGGCCGGATTCTTCAGCGTGTCCGTTTGGCGGGTAATGCTGTCGCATGCCCCGGCGCCCTTCAGGAGGGCGGATATATCGATACCCTGCAGTGCGGCCGGGAGCAGTCCGACGGCCGAAGTCACGGAAGTGCGTCCGCCAACCCAGTCCCACATGGGGAATCGCTCAATCCAGCCTTCAGCCAGAGCAACCTTGTCCAGTTCACTGCCGGCACCGGTTACGGCAACGGCATAACGGGCGAAATCCAGCCCGGCCCCTTGATAGGCGGCCCGGGCCTCCAGCATGCCGTTGCGGGTCTCCTTGGTGGAGCCGCTCTTTGATATCACGACCGTCAGTGTGCTGGCCAGGTCGGCGCCCAACCCGGCGAAGACCCGGTCCATACCGTCCGGATCGGTGTTGTCGAGGAAATACGGCTTCATCGGCTCCTGGGGGCAGGAGAGGGCGTCGGCCACGAACTGCGGACCCAGGGCCGAACCGCCGATGCCGATCACCAGGAATTTCCTGAAGCGCTCTCCCGCCGGTGTCGCCAGCGCTCCCGAGTGCACCCGGCGGGAGAAGTCAAGCACCTGCGTAACAGTGTCGTCGATCTCCCGGCGCAGTTCCGCCGTGGGAGCCAGCGCCGGGTTGCGCAGCCAGTAATGACCAACCATGCGCCCTTCGTCCGGATTGGCGATAACTCCCTTTTCCAGAGCGGACATGGCTGCAAAGGCGTGCTGCATGGCCGGTTCCATCTGCGCGAAAAAATCGTCGCTGAAGTTCATGCGGCTGATGTCCAGAGAGAGAGAGATTTCGGGACAGATGCAGAGATATTTCGTGAAGCGTTGCCAGAGTTCAATTTTGTTCATGGTAATGTCCTCCTTGCGCTATGCAATCAATATCGGATACTACTCCCAGGGGGGTGAATAATCATTATCAACTCCTTCAGGGGATTCACCCTGACTTCGTTGAAGGTAGCACCATGGACAGCATGAATTTATGTCCTGCGTGTAATTTATTCAGTAATACAAGTCTTTAATGAAGATTCCGGAAAGAGGCGTACGTAAAAAGGCGGGGTTGCCCCCGCCCGTATAACTTGTAAAAACCCCTTGATATTGGATAGTTAACTCTCTCACTCTTCAATCTCACTCACGGAAACATATGCAGCTTTATTAGCACATTCAGGGCGCTGCCACAAGTATATTACAGGAACTTATGCAGACCGGATTTGTAAATCAGCTTCGTGGTTGACCCATGTAATCATCTGCAACTCATGGATATTCGTTGATGGGCGGGGCAAGCTGGATGCCGCTACAGGATCAAACCTCAAAGTCGATCCAAATCCCGCCATATAGTGAGGTTCTGCAAAATACGGCGGTTTTTGCTAGTGATCGCACGTCCTGATATCCCGCAGCAGCGTCCTAACACTCCGCAATTTAAGTATTTAATCATACTCCGGTTCTATTCGGTTCTTGGCTGGTTTTTTGCGATGTAGTTACTGCACACTGATGCTATCGGGATGCTGATTGTTACGAATAGCGAAAAGAGGAATAGATGACTATTGTTATAGATCCGAAAAACAAACACATTATGCGCGCGGCTCCGCGACTGATGCAGATTTTGCGCGTGCTCGCCCGGCACAAGTTTCTGGGCGCCCTGCGCGGCAAGGGAAATTGGCCGGCGCCGAAAGAGGTACGCGAAACCTTCGAGGAACTGGGGCTGACCTTCCTCAAGCTAGGACAGGTACTTGCTCTGCGTCGTGACCTGCTTCCGGCCTCCTACATCAAGGAGCTGGAGCAGCTGCACGACCAACTGCCGGCTCTGGGCTTTGGTGCTGTGCGTGCCACTGTCGAAGCCGAACTGGGCGCCCCCTTGACGGTGTTGTTTGCATCGTTCAGCGAAACGCCGCTGGCTGCCGCCACCATTGCTCAGGTGCATGAAGCGACCCTGCATGACGGACGTCACGTCGCCGTCAAGGTTCAGCGCCCTGATCTGGAAGAGATGATTGCCGCGGATATCAAAGCGTTGAGCTACCTGGTATCGCTGGGGGAAAGCCTCTTCCCGCGCCTGCGGGCGCTCGACCTCCCTGTCCTGGTGAGCGAATTTGCCAGCAGCCTGAACCGGGAAACCGATTTCAATCACGAAGCCCGTTCCATAATGCTCTTTCGCACCGCGCTGGCGAATATCCCCGACCTCTGGATTCCGGACGTCGTGGCGGAGTGTTCGAGTGAAAACGTGCTCACGATGGAGTTTTCGGCCGGCGAAAGGGTGGATCTCTATGCCCGGCAGCACCCGGATGAGATGCCGCGCTTGATCAACACCCTGGTAAGGCTGACGCTGCAGACGATCTTCGAAGAAGGACTGTTTCATGCCGATCCGCATCCCGGCAATGTCATGGTCCTGCCCGACGGGCGACTCTCCCTGCTCGATTTCGGGATGACGGGCGAGCTTGACGAACAGATGCGTGAATCACTGACCCACCTGTTGGAAGCGGTGGTCAAGGGCGATGCGCGTGCCGCCGCCGAGTCTTATCTCGAACTGGCACCGCAAGGAAGCGAAAAGGTCAACCGGGCGGCTCTTATCCTGGACATAAAGGCGGTGCTGTACGATATCCATCGGAGTGAGCTCGCCAATATATCAATCGGGGATTCATTCGATTCGCTGCTGCGAGCCGGAAGCAGGCACGGGGTCCATAATCCCGGCGAGTTTTTCCTCCTGACGCGAACATTCGTGATCCTCGAATCGATGATACGTGAACTCGACCCGGACCATGACTATCTGGGATCGTTTCGTGCCGAGATAACGCGCCTGACCGAGCAGCACTTCTCTCTGGAACGGATCAAGGAAAAGACCGGCAAACTGGCGCGCGAAATGGAACGATTGATGAACGATGGCCCCGGCGACACGCGCCGGGTACTGCGGCGCATCGCCGAAGGTAATCTGGGCCGTCTGCAGGCTCCGGCGATAGAGGCCTTGGGAGGCCGTGTCAGCCGTAACCTCGAACGGCTAACCATAGCCATCGCTTCAGCGTCGCTCGTGATCGGTGGCGCCATGCTGGTAAATGCCCCGCTGCCTGGCTGGCATCATATCCTCGGTGAAATAATGGTGTACGGCGGGATACTTGGTACGATCATCGTCTGGGCCGGCGCATTGCGGAGCGACAAGGGGCGTGGTAGTGGGCGACGCTGAACACACAACACGGATTAATCGGGAGCGACAATCAATGAGCTTCATTTTGTCTGAAATCAATCACGGAAATGAGGGACCTCCCCATCTCTGCCTGTTTAACATCATGCAGTTTTCACTGCTGTATTCGGAGGCC
>JAJYBH010000064.1 GCA_021779135.1 Deltaproteobacteria bacterium | reverse complement strand
CAAAGTTATTCGAATTTGTCATGCCGTTCGTGCGCAGGGCGGTAAAGCCACGGTGATAAGCCTTGGCCGACGTCGCCAAATAGGCAGCTGGAAATGGTACCCTGCCTCAATACGTAAGACGAATGGTGTACCTGTCATTTATGCATCTTACTGGGATGCCCCTCTCTTGACCCATGTAGTATCTGCATGCTCTCTTTTATTAATACTCCTTAAAACCTCTTGTCGTGATTCTGTTTTGATATTTTATAACTCACTTGCGTATTATGTTCCAAGCTTGATTATAAATAGATTAATGGGGCGTCGTTGCATATTAGATCTGGAAGACGGTTGCCGAAGTGATGAAAAATCACCTAAAGGACGTCTCAATCATTTATTGATGAGAATACATAATCATTATTGCAATGGTGGCGCAATGCTCGCTTCATCTGCACTTATGAAGCAAACCCCATTGCGTCCAACTATTGTATGTTACGGCGTTGCTCCTGTTGCTCACTCTATCAAGGACTGGAATTCATTTCCTATTAAAGTTCTATTCGGAGGTGCTTTACTTAAAGACACCGGTGCCGAACTTTTTCTTGATGCAATGGAGCTTCTTATGTCTACTAACCCCTCGATCGGGTCTAAGTTGAAAATTATTATCACTGGATTTGGAGATATATCAGATAAAATTCAAGAAGCCGCTAGAACACAACTCAAAAGTTTTATCGAGTACCGCGGTAACGTAAGCAATCAAGAATATATTGAATTACTTTGTGAATCTCATGTCGGGCTGTGCCTTAAACTTCCTGACATGTCAATGGGAGCTACAACGTTTCCATCCAAAGTTATAGAAATGGCAGCATATGGTCTCTTGATTGTTTCCACAAAAGTAAGTGATGTACCTAAGGTATTCTCGAAAGAATGTGGGGTGCTCTTAAAACAAGCAACTCCGCAAAATTTGTCAGATGTTTTGACTGACATTGCCAGTTCGCCAAATAAATACCAAGAGATTGCTTTACATGGTCATGAGGAAATAACCTTATCATATTCGCCTCAGATGGTAGGCTCTGTTTTGCTCAATTTCTGGAGAGGTTTCAGCCCTTCGAGTTCTGCAAAATAAATCAATTATGCATATTATCTTCTGGCAGAATATCCCAAGCTTTCACCAATCCGCAATCATTCGAGCAATCGCATCTACGCCGGGCTGTGAGGTTACACTTGCACTTCAAGATGAATTACCAAAGATGTTTCATGATGGTGGTTGGTTAATTCCGGATTTCGGTAAAGCTATATTAATTTATCCAGGAAATGATGACGATATCAGTAATCTTATTTCTGCGTCAGGTGTTGATGCAGTCCATATTTTTAATGGTTTCAGGTTCCCTATGGTTCGAAAAGCTTTATTGGCAACCATAAAAACAACCGCCAGAATAGGTATGATTGCAGAAGCGGCTGATTGGAGAGGCTTTAGGGGTATAGCTCGGCTACTGCTGTACAGGCTTGAGCTATTTCGATTTGGCTCTAGAATTGACTTTTTACTTGCAATGGGACAGATGGGTGTACGTTGGTATTCACGATGTGGCTTTCCCGCAAATAAAATCTACCCTTTCGTATATGTCGTCGAACAACAAACTTCAGGACCCTGTCGTCGGTCTTCGAATGAAACTTACCGTTTAATCTATGTCGGTCAATGCATCAGACGTAAAGGTGTTGATGTTCTTCTTTCTGCTTTATCTGCCCTCCAAAGTTTGAACTGGCATCTTGATATTGTCGGAGATGGACCTGAACGGGAAAATCTAACTAAACAGGCAAAGATTGCAGGTCTTGCTGGAAAGGTTACTTTTCATGGTACTTTACAAAATGAAACTGCTCGGCAGATGGTTGCCGAATCTGATTGTTTGGTCTTGCCAAGCCGTTGGGATGGTTGGGGGGCCGTTGTAAACGAAGCGTTGATGCAGGGGGTGCCTGTAATTTGTAGTGATTTGTGCGGCGCTTCTGATTTATTACGTAATCCAGAGAGAGGCAATTTCTTTAAAGCCGGATCAGTGGCATCTCTTATAACAGCTTTAGAACATTCTGTTTACAAAGGAAAAAGGTCAGATGATATCGTTTCTAATATTTTATTGTGGTCCAAGGCAATTGAGGGAAAAGTAGTAGCGCGTTATTTACTTGAAGTCATTAATGGTATGGCAACAAATAAAGTTCCTCAGCCCCCATGGTACGATGAATGAGGTTTAATAATGGTTATTAGCGTAATAATTGGTTCATTTTACCCAGCTGTCATCTACGGTGGGCCTGTCTTTACAGCTCTTTATTCAACTCAGGAGCTTGCTCGGCTTGGGGCAAAGGTATATGTGTCTACTACTAATGCAAATGGCAATGATGTCCTTGATGTCGAAACAAATAAGTTTTTGAGTTTTGAAAACAATTTACTTGTAAAATACTATAGCGGAGCAAATAAGAATGGTAATTCATTTAATTTTTGTTTTAATGTCTGGAAAGACATAAAACAGGCTGATATTGTTCATATTCAGGCTATATTTTCTTTTTGGGCTGTGGTTGCGTTATTTTATGCATTCATATTCAGATTGCCAGTTTTGTTAACGCCTCATGGTTGTTTAGGCGCTTGGTGTGTTTCAAGCAAAAAGCACTTCTTCAAAAAAGTTTGGCTTTCGATATTTGTAAAGCCCTTCTTAAAAAAATTATATTTCCATGCAACTTCAGATCAGGAGCTGACTGATATACATTCTTATTTTCCTGATGCAAGTGTATTCACTGTACCTAATGGTATTAACCTTGAAGAATTTAATACTATTAACAAATTAACTAGATCTGATTTAGTATATAAATTTACAGGAACAGTATTTAATCCTAAATATGTAATAACATCACTAGGCAGGATTGACACTAAAAAAGGCTATGATATTTTAATAGATTCATTTCATGCTTTAAAAAATATACTCTCCGAATCAGTAATTCTTATAGCGGGACAAGATTATGGTGCAAAAAATGACTTATTACTTCAAATAGAAAAACTAGGGCTTCAAAACAATGTATTTTTAATTGGGCATATAGATGGTCAAGACAAAATCGATTTTTTAGCAAATGGTGATTTATTTGTGCTGCCTTCTCACAATGAGAATTTTGGCTTGGTATATGCCGAAAGCTTGGCAGCGGGTACTCCGGTTATTGCAAGTACTAATACACCTTGGGCCGATATTGAGCGATTTAATTGCGGTAAATGGGTGCCTAATACTGTGACTGAAACTGCTGCAGCCATAAGTACAATGCTTAATTCTGACCTTGAAACTATGGGACATAATGGCAAACGTTTTGTTGCTGATAATTTCAGCTGGCCTGCTATCGCATATAAGTTATTAAAAGTATTATCTCAAATCAATGGATCGGGACATGAATAACAGTACACAAGATATTTGGCTAAAAAAATCACATTCACAATATTCCTTAGCTGAGAAACTCAAAATGGCACTTTGGTGGTTTGTTGAAGCACTTTTATTCCGGCCATCTTTACACAAAATGCATGCCTGGAGGAGATTCCTGCTCAAGATATTTGGTGCAAAGTTGGGGAATGGCTCATCTGTGCATGCTACAGCCAAGATTTGGTTCCCTTGGAATTTGGAAATGGGCAATAATTCTGGTATTGGTTTTGATGCACTTATTTATAACCTTGATAAAATTAAAATAGGTGACTTTGTAACCGTTTCTCAACGGACACATATCAACACTGGTTCTCATGATTACACGGTTCCTGAGTTTACACTTGTTACTGCACCAGTTCATATAGAATCAGGTGCTTTTATTGGTACCGATTCTTACATAAACATGGGGGTTACGATCGGGAAAATGGCTGTAATTGGTGCTCGAAGTGTTGTGACTAAAGATATGCCTGAAAACATGATCTGTGTTGGACATCCCTGCAAACCTATTAAACAACGGATAAAGAAGGTGTGATTTGAAACTTCCTGTAAGCGCCATTGTTATGACCTATAATGAAGAAACAAACCTTCCGGGATGCCTTGCATCGGTTTCCGAATTCATCGACGAGATCATCCTGGTCGATTGTTTTTCTCAAGACCATACTCGTGAAATTGCATCTGCATATACCACCAAGATTTATCAGAACAAATGGATAAACTACTCCAAGCAGTATCTGTGGGCTATAGAGCATGTTGACATAAAAAACGAATGGATCATACGCCTTGATGCCGATGAACGCTGGTCCCCTGAGGGGTTCGCCGCACTGCGGGATATTATCGAGAACGACAGGGCTGACGGCGTTTATGTGAAGATGCAGATCTTTGTGATGGGGCGCTGGATAAAACATGGCGGTTTTTATCCCAATAATTTTCTCCGGGTATACAAAAAGTCAAAAGGTTCCATGGAAGACCGCTGGATGGATGAGCATATCCGTGTGAATGGCAGGACTATAGTATCTAACATAGACGTCATTGAGTCGAATTACGACCGCCAAAAGAATCTGGTACTCTGGACCAACAAGCATAACGGATATTCCACCCGCGAGGCGGTAGAATTTCTAATCGCCAAGCACAATCTAGCTCAAGTCGACACGGTGGCTAATCTGTTCGGTACGTCAACCGAACGCAAGCGCTGGATCAAAGAAAAGATATACTTCCGCATACCCCTCTTTGTCAGACCTTTCCTTTATTTCTCCTACCGCTATTTCATTCAACTTGGTTTTCTCGACGGCATGCAGGGCTTCATCTTCCATACACTGCATGCCTTTTGGTATCGTTTCTTGGTGGATGCAAAGGTGTACCAGATAGAAAAGAACGCTCGCGATGAAGGTAGCGACATACGAACTGCAATCAAGAACCACTACGGGCTGGACGTATAGCACTATGAGGAAGAAACTGTTCTTAATCGGTATTGTTGCCCTTGTTGTTTCTATTTACGGATTCCTGAATGCCGGCGTGTTTCTCTCAGCACCGGCTCAACCACCTAAAGCGGCCGACGTCATGGTGATCCTAGGTGGCGATGCTGGTGCACGAACCCTGAAAGGGATCGATATTTACAAGATAGGATTTGTACAACGAATAGTCCTGACGGGGCTTGATGAAGGCGAACCGGGGGCACAGCGCTATTACATCAACTGGCGATCCCGGATGATGATTGACGCAGGAGTGCCGCAACAGGCACTGGAATTCGACGCTGTTTCGAGAAACTCGTTTGAAGAAGCGCAAAACACCCTTAACAGAGCTAGGCTGGCGGGATGGAAGACGGTGTTGGTTGTCAGCGATCCACCACATATGCTCCGGCTGAAATGGGTCTGGGGAAAAGTTTTCAATAATACAGGCATTACATATGTGTTGATTGAAGCTGTGCCATCCTGGTGGAGTCCCCGGCATTGGTGGAAAAACGAAATATCAACTAAGTTTGTCGTAAGCGAATACATTAAAATCGCCTATTATCTGGTTGCCCACTAAGAGGTATTGTATGCCGGTTGATCTCTCCACATTTAATAATTCCTGGTACTATCCCGGGCGCGGTTTCCTGATCCGCACCCTTTGGCATATCGCAAACGTCCTCTTTCTTCATAACCCTATCAACCCTTCCTCCAGAATTAAAATTATCATTCTCCGCCTTTTCGGTGCCCGGATAGGAAAAGGTGTCATGCTGAAACCCAGCATAAACGTTAAATATCCCTGGAACCTGACAATCGGAGACTATTCCTGGATCGGCGAAAACGCCTGGCTCGACTCGCTGGCTCCAATAACAATTGGGAAGAGCGCATGTATCTCCCAAGGTGTCTATTTCTGCACCGGCAACCATGACTGGTCTGATCCCAGCTTTGGCCTCGTAGTAAAACCTATCATCATCGAGGACGGTGCCTGGGTAGGGGCGCGGGCGACGGTACTGCCTGGTGTGACTGTCAAGAGCCACTCCATCGTCGCAGCCGGTACGGTCATAGCCAAGGATACTGAACCATATATGATCTATGCCGGGAACCCTGCTGTTGTTGTTAAAGAGAGGAAAATCAGGGCAGCATGACAACCATCTCCGTCATCACCGCCACTTACAACGCCGCTGCTACAATCGCTGACTGCCTTCAGAGCATTGCCTCCCAGACCAATCCCGCCGAACACATCATCATCGACGGTGCCTCGAACGACGAGACACTAGACATCATCTCACGCCTCACGCCTCACCCCTCACGTCTAATCTCCGAAAAAGACCACGGCATCTACGACGCCATGAACAAGGGCATCGCCCTGGCAACCGGCGAGGTGATCGGCATCCTCAATGCCGACGATTTCTATGCCTCGCCCGATGTGCTGGCCCGTGTGGCCCAGGCCTTCGAAGATCCGGCGGTGATGTGCTGTTACGGGGATCTGGAGTATGTTCCTGTGGCAGATGAGGGACGAGTGATGAGGGATCAAGGGGGCATTCAAAATCCAACATCCAACATCCGACATTTCAACGTCGTTCGTTATTGGAAATCCGGCATGTTTACCCATCGTTCCTTCTACTGGGGCTGGATGCCGCCGCATCCGACGTTCTTTGTGCGCCGCTCGGTCTATGAGCGTTTCGGTACCTTCCGCCTGGACATGGGGTCGGCCGCCGATTATGAACTGATGCTGCGGCTGCTGCTGAAGGAGCGCATCAAGGCCGTCTATATCCCGGAAGTTCTGGTGCGGATGAGGGTAGGGGGGGCCAGCAACGAGACCCTGACCGCCAGGCTGAAGGCCAACCGCATGGACCGCCGGGCCTGGGAGGTGAACGGTTTAAAGCCGTATCCCTGGACGCTCGTGATGAAGCCGCTGCGCAAGGTGGGGCAATACTTATTGAGGCGAAATTAAAAGCAATGTTGGATTTTGGATTTTGAATTTTGGATTGAAAAGCGGGGTTAAGAGCAATTTTGAATGTTGAATTTTGAATTTTGGATTGAAAAACTGAAAGGCTGAAGGCAATTTTGGATTTTGGATTGAAAAGCGGGGTTAAGAGCAATTTTGAATGTTGAATTTTGAATTTTGGATTGAAAAACTGAAAAGCGATTTGAAGAACAATTTGAAGAGCAATTTGAAGAACAATGTTGGATTTTGGATTTTGAATTTTGGATTGAAAAGCGGGGTTAAGAGCAATTTTGAATGTTGGATTTTGAATTTTGGATTGAAAAACTGAAAGGCTGAAGGCAATTTTGGATTTTGGATTGAAAAGCGGGGTTAAGAGCAATTTTGAATGTTGGATTTTGAATTTTGGATTGAAAAACTGAAAAGCGATTTGAAAAACAAATTTGGATTATGATTTTTGAATTTTGAATGGATGCGGATAAATGAAAGAGAACCTTATACAACAAAAAAGCTATGATTTCGCTCTGAAGATCATTGGGTTGTATCGGAAGCTATGTAAGGCCAATGAGTTTGTCTTGTCAAAACAGCTCCTCAGATCAGGGACCAGCATCGGGGCAAATGTCGAGGAAGGGCAGGCAGCACAGAGTAGAGCTGATTTCGTATCGAAGATGTCCATAGCCTCAAAAGAGGCGAGAGAAACCTGCTACTGGCTGCGCCTGTTGCGAGACAGCGGTTTGATCGGTTCGTTAGAGGCCGATTCGCTCTTGTCTGAGTCGGAGTCGATCATAAATATTCTTACCTCAATTGTTAAAACGAGCAGTCAGAATTCCCTCAATCCAAAATCCAAAATTCAACATTCAAAATCAGTACCTTTACCATGACCTTCAAAAAATCTTTGAGGTATTCCGGGGACACCATACCGATTAACGTTTAAAAGCGGTCAACCGCCGATAAAGGCGGATACACGCCGAGTAAGGCGAAATCTTCAGTCTTGGGGTAAACCCCACTCCCACGTTGTCGCCACGTTCCTGCAAAGCCGTTACCAGTCTTGATGACAGCTTGACAAGTATTTAAGAGAATCTTGGGGCTGCTTGTTATTTTGCTATTGGGAATCTTAGGGGGTGACCGTGAAAGCGTTTTCACTGGTTCAAAGGCAGGTCACACAAAGTCACAAAGTAAAGCTGTAATCTTTATGGGAGTACCACAAGAAATTCATAGTTGCTTCATTTGGCATTTTGTGCCATCTTAAAATATATTCCTCCAGACGATCGGCGTGACATGACAACCACAAAAACAACCTTGCTGGTACATAGGAAAGAAAGGGACACAGAGGGGCATATTACTGAAATCAAGATATGGTCGGTCCCCGTTTCGGAACACACCCCATATGGGCTAAAATATTCATTCGTTTATATTGTCAACGGTATCAGGGTTATCGGGTATGACAATGAGCGCGGCAAAGGGGACCACAGGCACATCAATGGAATGGAATTCCCGTATACTTTTTCAACTCCATCACAACTGATGTCAGACTTTCAGACAGACCTGGACGCCTGGCAAAAGGGGGAACTATGAAGGCTAAATTCAAAACCATCACTATAAAATCGCACGATCAGACATTACACGAGTGCACCGAAATAATGGATGCGGTAATCCGTGGTGAAAAAGTCAAGCAGGAAGAACCACAATACAGTTTCACCAGTTTTGAGGCCTTTAGAAAAGCCTTGACTCCACAGCGCTTCGCCTTGCTTAAAGTCATTCGTGAGAAACAACCCGAATCTATCAAAGAGCTGGCTGCAATCACTAACCGCGACATGAAAAATATTTCTGAAGATGTAAAGGTTCTTCTGGATATGGACCTGATCGAAATGGAAAAACATGGCAAAAGCAAGGCTCCACGTCTACATTACGACGGTTTCAGACTTGAGGTTGCAGTGTAGAGTCACAACCCAACTGCTGCATGACTTAGAAAAAGACTTCTTGGGGGGTATCTCGGGGACTAATACCTATTACTGATAGTCTTGATCTTTGTTGATATTCTTCGATACATTAACAAGGAGGGGGTATGCCGACACTCCTGATGTCAGGTCCATACAGGTTTTACTTCCATGGTCGTGAAAAATCACACCGCCCCATAATGCTTCATCTGTTGATGCCGATATTGCAAATGCCCTGGCTGCCGCACGTCGATGATTCGGATTGTTCTGGATATTGCCTCCCATTCCTGCGTTATCGCAATAAATAATCCGAGCAGTCAGAATTCCCTCAATCCAAAATCCAACATTCAACATTCAACATTCAAAATCGCTCCCCCACCCCGCATTTACATACACTCATTAAATAATAATTTTAATCCATCGTACTTTCCCTACAGACATTCCATGCAAATAGCGCTATAGATACTTGACAATTTTACCTGTTAAGGACTATTCACACTTCCATGCCTTTGATCTCCCTGTTCTACATACTGGCGACGCCGGCGCTGATCTGCACGATCCTGGTGCCCTTTGTCGCCCGGCTCTCGGTGCGCATGGGGGTGCTGGACAGTCCCGACGAGCGCAAGGTCCACCGCCAGGCCACGCCCCGTCTGGGGGGCATCGCCATCTTCTGCGCGCTGCTCTTCACGATCATCTTTTTCTTTGAGATCGATCGGCAGATCAAGGGGCTGCTGGCCGGGGCGATCATCATCTTCCTGACCGGCCTGGCCGATGACCTGACCAATCTGACCCCGCGCCAGAAGTTTGCCGGCGAGTTCCTGGCCGCCGGCCTGGCGGTCTTCATGGGGGGGATCTGCGTCCGGCATCTGGGCAACCCCCTCGGCCTGGGGACCATCGTGCTCGGTCCGCTGGCGGTCCCCTTCACCATCCTGGGCATTGTGGGGCTGATCAATGCCATCAACCTGCTGGACGGCCTGGACGGGCTGGCGGGCGGTGTCTGCGCCATCGCCTGCGCGGCCTTTGCCATCCTCTCGTACATCTCCGGCAACGACGTGCTGCTGCTGCTGAACGTGGCCCTGCTGGGGTCCCTGCTGGGCTTTCTGCGCTACAACCACTACCCTGCCATCATCTTCATGGGGGACGGCGGCAGCCTGCTGCTGGGCTACTGCATGGGGGTCTTTTCGGTGCTGCTGGCCAGCAGCGGCCCGAATCCGGTCTCCCCCTACATCCCGCTGCTGGTGCTGGGGGTGCCGATCCTGGATACCCTGGTGGTGATGTTCAACCGCCGCCGGGCCGGCAAGCGCCTCTTCTCGCCGGACAAGACCCACCTGCACCACCGCCTGCTGGACCTGGGCATCAGGCATCGCGCAACGGTGCTGATCGTGTTCGGCCTGTCGTACGGCCTGAGTATCGTCGCCATTACCGGTCTCGGCCTGAACGACAGCAGCCTGCTGGCGCTGCTGCTGCTGGGGGCGCTGGTGGTTTACGGGGCACTGATCTACCTGGTTCGCTATGACCGCCGCATACGGTTCGACTTCTCCAGTGAGGCCCCCCTGCAGGTAACCAAGCACATCCGCTCGCTCGTACACCGCTCCGGCTACCTGACACGCGCTATCAAGTACCTGCTGCTGGCGGTTCTGCTGCTGCCGGTGTGTATCTCGAGCCAGGACGTGCACTCCCTGTCGCTGGTCCCGCTGGTGATACTGGTTGTGTCGCTGGCCCTTTTCTTCTCGCGCAGGAACTGGAACAGCATCCTGGTGCAGGGTTGCGTCTATGTTCCGGGTTTCTTCATGGTGCTGGTGGTTGAAAATCTTGGCCGCGACGAAACGCTGCTGGGCCTGCCGCTGGTTACGGTCTCCCACCTCCTGTTCCTGCTGCTGCTGTTCCTGGTGGGGATCAAGGTCCTGGTGCGAAACCGCTTTTCCCGGCTGCTCATCTCTCCCTTCGAGTACCTGATCATGCTGATCATCCTGATCGTGCCGCTTCTCCCGCAATCGCTCAGCGAACCGTACAATCTGTTGACCGTAGCGGCCAAGTCGGTGGTCCTGTTCGTGGCCTTCAAGCTGGTCTTGATGCGGCACATGCGGCAGAACCGCAAGGTCATCCTGACCATCGCGGTATCGGCACTGGCGCTGGCCCTGCGGGGGCTGCTGGGCCTGTAGAAAGCTGCTCCGCTGATCGCCTCGATTTGGTTCCTGCTGGAAATTTCCAAATTTTGTGATATTAACTAACCCATGCTTCTGCTCTCCCGCCGATATCTGGTATTCCTGCTGGACCTGCTGCTGATCGCCGGTTCCTATCTTCTGGCCATTGCCTTGCGTTTCGATTTCACGATTCTTCCGGAGAGGGAGCGGATCACGCATACCCTCCTGATCGTGGTGCTGAGCAAGGGGGCGGTTTTCCTCTCCTCCCGGCTCTACCGCAGCATCTGGAAATACGCCTCGCTGGCCGACGGTATCGAGATCTTCAAGACCGTTACGCTGGCTTCGGTAGCGGCAATGGTAATGCTGCTGGTCATGCGCGAACATGAGTACTTCTCACGGGTGATCTTCCTGCTGGACTGGGGGGTCCTGCTCTGTCTGGTGGTGGCCAGCCGGCTGATCTGGCGCGTGTACCGCGAGATGTATGTCATGCCGCGGCTTACTACCGGCCCCCGGACCCTGATTGTGGGGGCCGGCGAGGCTGGCAGTCAACTGCTGCGCGAGATCCGCAAGAGCCGTTCGGCCAATTACAATGTGATCGGTTTCATTGACGACAACCCGGCCAAGATCGGCATGCATCTGAGCGGGATCAGGGTGTTGGGGGATTCCCGGCAGCTGTCGCAACTGGCCCGCGACCTGTCGATCGAGCAGGTGATCATCGCCATTCCCTCGGCCCGGGGGCGTGAGGTGCGCACCATCGTCCGCCGCTGCAAGATGGCCAACGTGCAGTTCAAGATTCTGCCCGGTCTGGCGGATCTCATCTCGGGCAGGGTGGAGGTTTCCCAGATCAAGGATGTGGTGATCGACGACCTGTTGGGGCGCGATCCGGCAGAACTGGATAACCGGGCCATCAGCGGCTATCTGGCCGGCAAGCGGGTGCTGGTGACCGGCGCCGGCGGCAGTATCGGCAGCGAGATCTGCCGCCAGGTGGCCCGCTATGCCCCGGCCAAGATCGTGATGCTGGATGCGGCCGAGACCCCGCTCTTTCTCATCGAGAGTGAGCTGGCGTCCGGTTTCCCGGAGCTGCTGCTGGTGCCGGTGCTGGCGGATGTGCGCAACCGGGAGCGGCTGGAGTGCCTGTTCGAGGAGTTCATGCCCGAGGTGGTCTTTCATGCCGCAGCCTACAAGCATGTGCCGCTGATGGAATACAACCCGATCGAGGCGGTTACCAGCAATATCCTCGGCAGCCGCAACCTGGCCCTGCTGGCCGACCGCTTCGGCGTGTCCAACTTTGTTATGATCTCCACCGACAAGGCGGTGAACCCGACCAATGTCATGGGCGCCAGCAAGCGGGCCGCGGAATCCTATATCCAGGCCCTGGCCGGCTGCAGCGCCACCCGCTTCACCACGGTCAGGTTCGGCAATGTGCTGGGCAGCAACGGCAGCGTGATCCCGATGTTCAAGGAGCAGATCAGGAAGGGCGGGCCGGTGACGGTGACCGACCCGGAGGTGGTGCGCTATTTCATGACCATCCCGGAGGCCAGCCAGTTGGTACTGCAGGCTGCCAGCCTGGGGCAGGGGGGTGAGATCTTCCTGCTGGATATGGGCGAACCGGTGCCGATTCTGGAACTGGCCGAGGAGTTGATCCGTCTTTCGGGGCTGCAACCGTACGAGGATATCGACATCATCTTTACCGGCCTGCGACCGGGCGAGAAGATGTTCGAGGAACTGCTGATCGATGGTGAAAACGTGCTGGCCACCTCCCATGAAAAGATCAAGGTCCTGACCGCGGTGAAACATGACAAGGATGCCTGCGAGGCCGAGCTCGACCGGCTCGCCTCCGTTGCCGCTAAAAACGATATCGTCGGCATAATCGAAGGGCTGCGGCGCCTGGTCCCCGAATATTCCCCCGCCTACCATTTCAAGGGTGCCGTGCCGGCCGGTTTCCGCCGCATGCGGCCGGACCTGCATACCGAGGTGGAGTTCCCATGCGGTTGAACCCCCTGCATGACATCTTTTGAATTTCTGTCCGGCAGCCTTTCCCCGGGCGCCTGTGCCGGGCACGAAGGGCTCAAGGCCGGTCCGGCCCGGGCGGTCACCTTCCCGGCTTCTCCCATCACGGGAAAAACCCGGGCCTCGGTCGAACCGGCTCTGAATCCCGCTTTGTTCTTCTCGCAACAATGGCGAGCACCTTCATCCTCGCACTCATTAGAAATAAACCCGGTTGAAACGAATTCGGCACCTATGATAGGCTTATTGATATCTTCACAGGCTGACTGCTGCTACCGCTTTTCCCGTAATGTAACCTCCTGCACGATGCCATGCTGCACTTCCTTTCAACAAACTGATAAAGGAGAATGCGTATGCGAACCAAATCCAGCACATTAGCCGCCGCGTTAGTGATAACTATCTGCGCCGCATTAACCGTCCAGGCCGCTCCTCCGGCCGGCAACCCGCCGGCCAGCCGGAAGACCGCCGGAAAAGCCGCCGCGCCAACCGCTGCACCTCCTGTCACCGCACCCGCTGTATCCCCTGTATCCCCTGTATCCCCTGTATCCCCTGTATCCCCTGTATCCGCCGTATCCGCCGTACCCGCCGTACCCGCCGTACCTGCCGTACCTGCCGTACCTGCCGCCTCTGCTGCTAAAACAGAAACTCCCGCTGCGACCCCCATATCCGTTCTGGAGCGTTTTCGTACCTATTCCGGCCCGCGCACACCGGCTGCACTGAGTGCCCTGTTCAGCGCCCCCGTTTGGGCGGGGGTTCGCCAGCAGCCCGAGGTTGTTCTGAGCAACGGCGCGATACCGGTCAACATCGCGGCAACTATCCCCGCCACGGACAACACGGCTCCCAACTTCGCCTTCACAGCCGCTCGTATGGTCTCCTCCGCACAGGTAAAGAGAGACCAATGGCTGATTGTTGCGCTGCCCGAGACAGGCGTCATGAAGGCCGGGATGATCGTGCTGTCCAATGGAGTTACGCGCGAGATCCCCCTGACGGTCGCGCCGACGCTGCCAGCGGGAACCGATCTCAGTGAAAAGGGCTTCATCGCCTTTCTGGGGGGCGCTACCGCTGCCGCGAAGCCGCTGCGCGACCTGAACGGGGATGGCAGCCGCGACTACATTGACGACTACATATTCACCGCCAATTACCTGGCCAACAAGCTGTCACCCGTTGCTGAACGCTCCATCGATGCTGAAGAATCCCGTACAGATCAGCCGCCGAAGCCGGGCGAACCGGATTACGACCAGCGCTTCCGTGATTTCCAGGCGTCCGAGGCTGCCCGGGCAGCGGAACATAAGGCTAATGGTGAGGGGCAGGGCACCTCGCCGACGATCAGTAGCGGTTGGGGATCTGGCGCTACGGACACATCCGGCGGCTATAAGGTAACACCAGTCGGCACACCAGGCGGCACACCAGTCGACGAACCACCCGGCTTGCCAAACGGCTTTCCACGCGGCACGCCAACCGGCACGCCAACCGACGGCACGCCAGGCATTTATACCATTACATCGCCAACCGGCGAAAAATTGACATATTTCGGACCCCCAACGCCCAGCAGGCTCAACCTGAGGAACCTAGGGGCCAAGGGGCTGACGAACACCCTTAAAGGCACGAAGTGATCGGGCGGAAGGATCTTCCGGTCTTTGCCAGGGCTCAATTTGGCAGGAAACAGATGTTCGAGGCACGAATGAATACGTACCAGCTGATCATTCCGCTCTGCTTGACGAGGCTGGAAATCTAATTACACCGAAGGAGAGATTCATGACCCGTATCCGCACCGTAACCTTGCTCCTGTTGCTGTGTGCCGTCCTGCCGCTGGCAGTCCGGCCGGCCACAGCCGAAGAACTGAAGTACAAGCGCACGATCGAGAACTACAACATCCCCGATGTGACCCTGGTCAACCAGGACGGCAAACGGGTCAAACTCAGGAGCCTGATTACTTCCGATAAGCCGGTCGTCGTCGATTTTATCTACGGCACCTGTACCACCATCTGCCCGGTGCTTTCGGCCGGCTATGTCAATCTGCAGCGCAAGCTCGGCAAAAATAGCGGCAATGTCCATCTGATCTCCATCTCCATCGATCCGGAAAATGACACGCCCAAGGTCATGAAAGAGTACCTGAAGCGCTACCGGGCTCAACCGGGCTGGGACTTCCTGACCGGGAGCCGCTCTAATATCGACAAGGTCATGCACGCCTTCGATGCCTATATCTCCAACAAGATGTACCACTATCCGCTGAACCTGATCCGTGATCCCAAAGACGGAAAGTGGGTCAGAATCTTCGGCCTGACCAGTACCTCCGAATTCATGAACGAGTATAAAAAGGTCGGAGGCCTCTAGAAAACTGGCGAGACTATCTGGATTGATCGTCCAAAAGGAGTTCACATGCGTACCAAACTACTGTTGAGCGCGGCCGGAATGATGTTACTGGCTGCGCAGGTCCAGGCCGGTGACCAGCAGCCGTTCAAGACCCCCAAGGAAAAGACGAGCTATGCGGTTGGAGTTGACCTGGTCAGGAACTTCAGGCAGGAAGGCATCGATGTCGATCTTGCTGCCGTAATCCGGGGCATGCAGGAGGAAAGCGCGGGCAAGAAGCTGCAGTTGTCCGAGCCCGAGATTCTCGGCACTCTCAAAACGTACCAGATCGAGCTGAGGAACAAGAAGGAGCTGCTCAGACAGCAGGCTGCCGAAAAGAACAAGAAGGAAGGCGCCGCCTTCCTGGCCGCCAACAAGTCCAGGGAAGGGGTTGTGACCCTCCCCAGCGGACTCCAGTACAAGGTCATCAAGGCCGGCAACGGCAAAAAACCGGGCGAGAATGACGCGGTGACCTGCCACTACCGCGGCACCCTGCTGGATGGAACCGAATTTGACAATTCGGAGAGCATGGTGGGTTATCCGGTGACCTTTTTCGTCAGGGACAGCACCATCGAAGGCTGGAAAGAGGCGCTCAAGCTCATGCCGGCCGGATCCAAGTGGCAGATCTTCGTCCCTTCCGAACTCGGTTTTGGTGAAAAAGGCGCCGGCCGCGAAGTCGGTCCCAATGCCACGGTTATTTACGAAATCGAGCTGCTGGCCGTCAATCCGCAGCCAGTACTCCACAACAAGAAGGATCAGCATGATGAAAATCGGAACTAAATCGTTGCTGCGCAGGTCTGCATCAC
This sequence comes from Deltaproteobacteria bacterium, assembly GCA_021779135.1. Classification (GTDB taxonomy): domain Bacteria; phylum Desulfobacterota; class Desulfuromonadia; order Geobacterales; family Pseudopelobacteraceae; genus CAIPTY01. Next base: position 3,828 of record JAJYBH010000064.1, on the reverse strand, counting down.
TGCTGAAGGTCACGATCTGCCTGATTCTGCTCGCTGCTCCCGGGTGGTGCCTTGACCTGCCGAAGGCTGCCGCTTCCGACCCCGGGGTCCTCCGTCTGGGCGAACAGATGTACCGCGAGGGGCTTCTTCCTTCCGGAGAACCGATGAAAGCCGTGATCGCGGGCGATGTCCACGTGCCCGGCAACGCCTTCAGCTGCGTCAGTTGCCACCTGCGCAGCGGCATCGGCTCCCTGGAGGGGCAGATACTCTCGCCACCCACCAATGGTTTGAAACTCTACAAGCCCTACTACCAGTACCCCCTCCCGCAGGGTTGGGAATACGGCAAGGTCAGAAAAGGGATGTGGGACATGCCTGAAAGTACGGCGATCTACCGCCCGGCCTATACCGACAAGACCCTGGCGGCCGCCCTGCGCGGCGGGGTCGATCCGCTCGGCCGGGAGCTCAATAGCGCCATGCCGCGCTACCAGCTCGATGACCGTGACATGGCGATCCTGATCGCCTACCTGAAAACCCTCTCGGCCGAGCCCTCGCCGGGAGTGGACCCGCAGTACAAGTACATCCGTTTCGCCACGGTCATTGCCGGCGACGTGCCGGACGCCGACCGCAAGGAGATGATGTCGTTCCTGGAAGGCCTGATGGCGTATCATAACCGCCAGGGGCAGATCAGAAACAGGTACCAGAGCGTGAAGATCGGCGATGTCACCGAGATGAGGCCGGCATCCTTCAATTATCCGATCTTCACGATCACCCCCTGGCAGCTGACCGGGCCACCCGACACCTGGCGCGCGCAACTGGAGGAGCACTATCGCAAGGAGCCGGTCTTTGCCCTGCTGGGCGGCCTCTCCGCCGGCGACTGGCGGCCGATGCACGAATTCAGCGAGCAGAACAAGATTCCCTGTCTGCTGCCGATCACCGATCTGCCGGTGATCTCCGATACGGACTGGTACACCCTCTATTTCAGCAAGGGAATCTATCAGGAAGGGGAGAGCGCCGCCCGCTTCCTGGAGCTGAACACTCAAGCTGAGAAAGATACCAGGGTGCTTCAGGTTGTCGAGGATTCAGCCCGTGCCCGTGCCCTGGCCAGAGGATTTGAGGATGCCTGGAAAGACCTTGGCCGCCACGCGCCCGATACGGTCCATCTCGCCGCCGGCGTGTCCATCAGTGCGGCAAAGATCCGCTCGCTTAACGAGCAGAAGCGACCCGCGGTCATCCTGCTCTGGACCTCAAACGGAACACTCCCGGCCCTGGAGGCGCTGGCCGCGGACAAGGATGCCGCACAGCGGATCCACGTCTCTGCGACCCTGCTGGGGAAGGAGCTGATGAACATCCCGGAAAAGGCCCGCAACATCACCTATATCAGCTACCCCTACCGGATCGATGACGAGACCGATTTCTTTACCTACAACGCCAAGAGCTGGATGCGAGATCGAAAAATACCTTTTGGCGACAAGCGCATCGCGACCCGCCTCTTCTCCCTGAGCAACGTTCTGCTTGAACCCTTCCGGGTGGTAAAGCAGGACTTCAATCCGGCCGGCCTCGGCAAGGGCGACGTCATCATGGAGGAACAGTACGAGATGATGCTGCATGTCAGGCGCAATTATTACCGCGACTACCTGTTCGATGTCATCGGCATGTTCGGCGACCGTCCGAGCATCGATTATGAACGCCTCAGTTTCGGTCCCGGCCAGCGCTACATGTCAAAGGGGTGCTTTATCGCCCAGCTTGCGCCCGGCCCCAAACCAAAGTTGATCAAGAAAAGCGACTGGGTCATTTACTGACGTCCTTTCATACTACCCCTGCCGCATCTTCCCGCCTGGCCACTCATCTCCCATAGATGAGTGGCCAGTTATTTTGTGGATCACGCAAATCTGAATCACCCCGCCTCCTTCGCATTATCGCCGGTCATCTCACGATGAGACTGATGTCTCAAAATGAGGTGGTCCAGAATGATAAAAAAGCCGTAATCTGCCGGAATCACTATGTGGTGACACGCGGTGCCGGTTGGCATTATTTTTGAAAAATCTTTACTAACTTAATTTCAAAAGGTCGCACGGTATTCCTGATCTTGTTGTCAAATTCCAATCCCAAAGGAGGTATGTTATGAAAACCAGAAGTAGTACCGCACAGCGGCTGCTCAAGCTCATCACCGGTATTTCGTTGATGACGCTCGGTGCGGCTGTACCGGCGTTCGCGGTCCCGCCGAACACCGCGATCCTGTCCACATTCGAAAAAGAAGTCCTGACCCCGGCGTCCCAGGCAGGCAATGCCTGGAAAAACGTCGCTCCCAACGCGCTGGCCGACTACTACACCTATCAACCTTTGCTCAATGCAGACGCTGTAGCGGCAGGATTTCCGGCTGCATGCGGTGACAAAAGAAATACAGGAGTAGCGGGAGATTTGAACAGTACCTTCGACTGCTACATCATCACGGTCAGGCAGCTTGTGCAACCCCTGTCCCTGAATTTCCTGAATCTCCCCGGTGTCTCCGCCGTCTCCGGCACCAATGCCTTTCCCGGTCCCGGCCTGATCCAGGCCGACGGTTTTACACCGTTCGCCGATGCAACAACTGTAGGCACCTTGCAAGCAAGCGCAACGGCCGGCAATCTTACCACCGGCTGGGGCTATGGTTCCGGCGGGAATAACTGGAAGCCCTACTACCAGTCTGCTCTCGTTCCTGGTCCCGTCCTCTCCCGCGGCAATGCCCCGGCGGCATTTGCGGCCACGCCCATCAACCTGTTCCTGGATAATACCCATGGCGACCCGGCCGCGCTCGGTATCTGGCATTTCCCGGCCCCGTCCATCAAGGGTACCGGCAGTGCCTTGCCAGGATTTACCGGCGCACGTCCGGTGCTGGTGCTGTGGCTGAACGAACTCCCCAACAACAAGCCGGTTGGTCTCGACCCCTCCGTTGACTGCGGCGATAACGCGCCGTTCTGCTACCCCTGGAACCGCATCGTCACCCATGTTCACGGCGCCCATGTCGGCCCCGAAAGCGACGGACTGGCAGTCGCCTGGTCCACACCCAACTTCGCGCTGGATGGTGAAGGCGCCTTCAAGACAGGCGCAGTCTACAACTACACGTATAAAGTTGCCGCTGCAGCTGGTGTCCCCGCCAACCTTGTCGGCGCGCCCATCTACTACTACCCGATGACCCAGGAAGCCGGCACCATCTGGTATCATGACCATGCCGTCGGCACCACCCACAACAACGTCGATATGGGCATGGCCGGTTTCTTCCCGATCACCGATACCGTTGAGGTAGGTCTGCAGACACCGACCGCCGGACCTCCCGCAGTACCTGCCGTACTGCCGACCGGCACGGGCAGCAAGTACGAACTCGGTTTGGCCTTCCAGGATCGTCATTTCGACATTAACGGCCAGATAATCATGCCGGCCGCAGCCGTTTATGACAAAACCGATCCCAACTGCGTATTCGATATCAACAACGACGCCCTGCCCGGTACCTGCAAGCGTCTGGACTGGATGTACACGATCAGCGCCACCCCCACTGCTACCGACCCGCAGCCGAAACCTCACCTGGTTCCCTACGTAGCGGGTGCTGCCGAACTCACCCCGGGCGATCCTGCCTACGCCTACAACTTTCCGGCAGGCCCGATTGATCCTGCCACGGGTTTGCCGACTGCCTGTCAGGTCAACCTGACCAACACCTTCATTAATGTCGCCGGTGTTGACCCGGTTACCGGCGCCCGGGTGCCCTTTACCCAGTGTGCGCCATTCCCTGCCACCAGCTCCACGCTGGAGTATTTCGGCAACATACCGATGATCAACGGCGTGACCTATGCCGTCATGGATGTCGAGCCGACAGTC
>JAJYBH010000180.1 GCA_021779135.1 Deltaproteobacteria bacterium | reverse complement strand
GTCAGTTCAGCGTATCGTCCGGCGAAACTTTTACGTACTACGTCCAAGGCCTGGGTGGCCTGTCCCATGCTATCGCCATGTCTGACCAGCAAAATGTAACCGACATTGAACTGCTTCTGAGAGGTGGTTGAATTTGGTATACGTTCACCTTCGGCAGCTACGATATCGCCGATGCTGACAGTGGTCGCTGCACCGCTGACTGTCGCCCCCAGTAGAGGAAGTTGAGAGGGGTCCATGGCCGGGTTATCAATCAGGAGCATGGGAGGTACCTGCTCTTTGGGAATCATCCCCATCAAATATAGGTCCAGTGGGCTGTATGAGTTCTGGACTGTCGTCGAAGTAAATGTGCCGTCACCGTTATTGTTCCAGCCGTTGCCGTACATGACCGAACCTTGGCTGTCAAACAGAAAACTCCAGTGTGAGTTGTCCTTGCCAAGCAGGGCGGTGCTGAGCGAGTTATCCGGAAGTTTGTATCTGACATAGGCGGCAAAGCGGTGTGCAAATTCGTGGGAGAGGACCGTCAGGGACTGATTGAGTAGTTCACCATAGGGATTGACAGCCAAGAGAGATACATTGCCCATGTCGATGGTGCCCTGGAGCTTGCTGTTGCTGCCATACAATGCGCTGTTGTCGAATACGGACTGGTTGATGCCGAGGGTATCGTTCTTAACAGCCGTGTAAACCCCTTTAGTGTCCGGGTCGGGCATGGAATAGTCAAACGTAGAATACATGACCAGAAAGTCCAGGTTGTCACTGTGAGTTTTGTAATACTCCTGTGCAATCTTTTGGCGGGGAACCACATTGGGTGATCCATCGGAATTGGTAGTATCAAAGCCGCCGACGATCTCAATGACAGTGCTGTTGCCGATATCAGCAATTGTGGCCGCAATGAAGTCCGGAGTGGTGAATGTGTGGTCAGCAGTAGCCGCAGAAGCAGTGGAGGTGGATGAAGAGATAATGTAGTGGTACGTGGTGTTGGGTTGGAGCCCGGTGAGTACCTGGCTATGGCTCGTGGTAAGACTCGATCCGGACACTGACATGCCGTAGCTGGTAGTCTCACCGTAATCAACCCGGCTATCTGCAAGTTGGTCGGTAGTCCAGGCAATGCGGGGTATGGTGACGCTAATAGCACTGATTGACAGACCGCCACCGGAGCCACCGACTGCGAGATTAGACACTTGTAGCGTTCCATTCTTGATTACCAGTGTACCGCGTAGGCTGGTAGTGCCGTTAGTGCTGGTATAGCTGGTGTCGCTGTAGCCGCCCTTCAGCTTGACGCTGATGGAACGATCCAGCACCAGGGACTCGCTGAAAACTTTGGCTTTTACCCTGATGGTATCACCGTCAGCTGCTTGATTATAAGTTTCCTGGAGAGAGGTTGTTTCGGTGCCGGTGGGGGGAATATCTGCAGTAGATGCTTGGTCGGTCAAAATCAAGCCCGTGGCAAACAACAGGCATCCAAGCAATATGAATATATAAATACTGCTGTGACCGTTCTTCCTAAAAATAGATGCCATGCTTTCCCTCTTTACTATTCGTACAGTTGAATATCGATAATTAATTAATTTGGGCTTAATTAATAAGTACGTGTATATGCCTACGTTCATAGATTGTCAATCCCGATCAATTTATGCGGTAATATCTCAAAACTCATTGCAATGGCATTGATTTGATAATATCATTTCAAGAACATATTTCAAGAATTATAACCTGCTGGATTATCGTTGAAGGCTTGACCGACCGAACTATTCTCACAAACGAGCGTTTTCGATAAGGAGCAACTATGCCTCGCCGAGAATTACTTTCACAATCCCAGAAGAGGGAGCTTCTTGCCGTTCCTGATGATGAAGGTGAATTCATTCGGTGCTATACGTTGTCGGCACACGATTTGGCGCATGTTCGCCGACAACGTGGGAAACATAATCGGCTCGGATTTGCCATGCAGCTTTGTTATTTGCGTCACCCTGGTCATGTTTTGGGTCAAGACGTAAGTATTGAACCGCGACTCCTTGCCTTTGTAAGCCAGCAGCTCGACATAGAAGTAGATGCGTGGGAAGACTACGGCCAGCGAGACCAAACACGTCGCGAGCATCTTGCCACCATAATGGAAACGTACGGTTACCAGCAATTCTCAACAGCTCATTACCGTGAGTATGCAGACTGGCTACTACCTTTGGCCATGCAAACGGAACAGGCGATGATACTCGCCCAAACCGTTCTGGACCAAATACGATCTAATAAGATTATCGTCCCGCCTATGGCAGTAATTGACCGCCTATGCTCGGAGACAGCAACTCGCGCTGTGCGAATTATTTATCGCTTGTTAACTGAACCTCTGACGGTTTCACACAAACAGAAGATTGATCGGCTCCTAACGCAACATGAACAAAAGAAATCCGTGAATATTCTTACCTGGCTGCGTCAACCAGTGGGTGCGCCGAGTGCTCGACATGTTCTTGGCTTGATAGAGCGATTGCGTCTTATCCGCAGTTTGCAATTGCCGGTAGGTTTGGAAAAGACGATCCATCAGAACCGCTTTATGAAACTTGCCCGAATGGCTGCTCAAACCTCGGTGTTTCACTTGCGCAGGTTTGACGATGAACAACGGCATGCCATGATAGTTTCATTGCTGCTGGAAACACGTGCAACATTGACAGACGAAATACTCGCCATGCACGACAAAATAATGGGCACAATGTTCGCACGCGCAAAAAGGAAGTATCAAGAAAAGTACGCTGATTCAGCCAAAGAGCTTAATGAGAAGATAAAGCTGTATTTCCGTATTGGCGAGGCCTTGCTCACGGCCAGAAGAGAGGGAAGAGATCCTTTCGCTGCAATTGAGGCTATCGTTAACTGGCAGGATTTTGAAGCCAGCATCAGTGAAGCGCAACAAATGGCAAGTTCCGCCGATGATGATTCGCTGGGACTCATTGGTGCCTGGTATCCCCAGGTTCGTCGATATGCCCCAATCTTCCTGGACACATTCGAATTTCATGCTGCACCAGTTGCTGAGGACTTATTGAGAGCGGTCAACCTCATGCGACTTCTGAACGACTCGCAAACTCGTTTCGTACCTGATGATGCCCCTACCAGCTTTATACGTAAGCGCTGGCTGCCATTTGTTGAAACTGAAAAGGGCCTTGATCGGCGCTATTATGAAATGTGTGTTCTCTCTGAGTTAAAAAATGCCCTGCGTTCTGGGGATCTGTGGGTCAGCGGGAGTCGTCAGTTCAAAGACTTTGCCGACTATCTGTTGCCGCAGGACATTTATGCGGATATAAAGAAATCGGGCCTACCATTACCTGTTGAACAAGATGGCAGTCAGTACATCGATGGGCGACTTGAGCAGTTAACTGATGAACTGAATCTGGTTAATGACCTTGCTGCGAAGGGTCTGTTACCGGATGTTTCTATCACTGATGGTACACTCAAAATATCGCCAATTACCAATTCCGTCCCAGAAGAGGTGGCTGGAGAGATGCGCAGGGTGTATGCGCTCCTTCCCCATGTCCGAATTACGGAGTTACTTTTGGAGGTCGATCAATGGACGGGATTCAGCCGGAACTTTACCCATCTAAAATCCGGCGAACCTTCAGACGACCAGTCATTGTTATTGACAGCCATCTTGGCAGACGGAATAAACCTTGGACTTACAAAGATGGCGGAAGCCTGCCCAGAGGCTACCTACGCCAAGCTTTCATGGCTTGCTGCCTAGCACATCCGGGATGAAACATATACCAAAGCGCTTGCTGATCTGGTCAACGCTCAACACCAACAGACGTTAGCGGCATATTGGGGTGAAGGAACCACGTCCTCATCAGACGGCCAGCGTTATCGTGCTGGCGGTCGAGGTGAACCAAGCGGGCAAGTCAATCTCAAGTATGGTACTGATCCTTCGGTTATGGTTTATACTCATATTTCCGACAGGTATGCTCCGTTTCACAGCAAAGTCATTAATGCAACGGTGCGTGATGCCACTCATGTTTTGGATGGATTGCTGTATCACGAATCGGATATCAAAATAGAGGAGCATTATACAGATACTGCTGGATTCACCGATCACGTGTTCGGGCTGTGCCACTTATTGGGTTTCCGATTCGCGCCACGAATCCGGGATTTGAGTGACAAACGCTTATATGTGCCTGCCAAATCCGATGATTTTCAAACGCTGTCAGGGCTTGTTGGTGGGACGATTCAGCATGGTCATCTACTCGCCCATTGGGACGAAATCTTGAGGTTGGCAACCTCGATTCGCCAGGGCACCGTGACAGCATCGTTAATGCTCAAAAAGCTTGGCAGTTATCCTCGACAGAATGGCCTTGCTCTGGCGCTTAGAGAGGTTGGGAGGATTGAGCGGACACTATTCATGTTGCAGTGGTTGCAAGATCCGGAGTTACGCAGGAGAGTGAATGTAGGATTGAACAAGGGTTAATCCCGAAATGCCTTTGCTCGTGCTGTTTTCTTCAACAGATTGGGGGAAATGCGTGATCGCACTTTTGAACATCAGAATTACCGCGCAAGTGGTCTCAATCTTCTGGTTGCTGCAATAATACTCTGGAACACGGTATATCTCGAACGTGCGATTGCCGCTCTAAGAAACAAAGGCACCCCGGTGTCAGAAGACCTTATAGCTCACTTCTCACCTTTGGCCTGGGAGCATATCAATCTGACTGGTGACTACGTATGGAAACTGAATCGTCGAGTCTCACAAGGGCAGTTCAGGCCACTACAAAAAGCTTAGCGTGCGTAAAAATCCGTTTGGTGCGGTTACCCCTGTTAGGGAATAGAT
>JAJYBH010000063.1 GCA_021779135.1 Deltaproteobacteria bacterium | reverse complement strand
ACGATGATCGTGCTCGATTCCTCTGTTGCGCTGAAGTGGATTTTTGCCGATGAGGAAGGTGCGGAGCATGCCGAGCGAATCCGCAATGAGCATGCCTCCGCTAAAAACGAGATCGCCGTTCCAAGCCTGTTTTTCTACGAAGTTGCCAATGTCCTTGCCACCAAGGTAAAGCTTTCACCTGCAGAGGCGCTGGAGGCTTTTGAGCTTATCAGCGCTTTTGAGTTCAACGTGCATGAACTTGACAGCCAAGAGTACCTGGAAGCGTTGACCCTCACCATGAAACACAAAATCAGCGTCTATGATGCCAGTTATCACGTACTTGCCAGTCGGCTGGGATGCCGTTTTCTGACGGCTGACCGGAAGTTTTGGGAGAAGGTGAAAGGTGTTGGTGTGGCAGAGATGTTAGACAAGTAATTTCCATACCGATCAAGCCGCAGAACATCACTGAAACAATGCGTATCTGACGTTTGCTCCTATTCAGGAAGGTTGACAAACCGGTGATTCGGAAACTACTATGTCTCCAATCTTAATCTGAAAGGCTTGTATGAAAATAATCATCCTCCTTGGCGACGGCATGTCGGACGAACTCTATAGCGAACTTGGCAATAAATCCCCGCTCCAGGTGGCGCAGACCCCCAACATGGATTTCATGGCCCGGCACGGCCGGGTCGGTCTGGCGCATACGGTACCCGACGGATTACCCCCCGGCAGTGACGTGGCCAATCTCTCGGTCTTCGGCTACGACCCTCGCACCTGCTATACCGGACGATCTCCGCTGGAAGCCATCAGCATGGGAGTCACTCTCGCTCCCGACGACGTTGCCTTTCGCATGAATCTTGTCACGCTCAAACCGCACGGCAGTTCGATCTACATGCAGGACTTCTCGGCCGGGCACATTTCAACGGCTGAGGCGCACGAACTGGTTGAATCCCTGCAGAAGGAGCTGGGCAGCGCAGAGATTGAATTCCACGCCGGTGTCGGCTATCGCCACCTGATGGTCTGGCGTGGCGGCAAGGATGGCATGCAGGGGACCCCGCCCCACGACATCACCGGCAAGTCCATCCTGGATTTCCTCCCCACCGGGGAGGGCGCCGATACCCTGATCGCCGTCATGAACCATGCCCAGATGGTGCTGCACGACCATCCGGTCAATGTAAAACGCAAGGAAGAGGGGCTCCTGCCAGCCAACTCCATCTGGCTCTGGGGACATGGCAAAACTCCCCGAGTAGCCCCTTTCCGCGAAAAATTCGGCCTGACCGGCGCGGTCATATCTGCGGTGGACCTGATCAAGGGGATCGGCATCTGTGCCGGGCTGGACGTGATCAACGTGGAGGGTGCCACCGGTTATATCGATACCAACTATCTGGGCAAGGCGCAGGCCGCACTGGCGGCCCTGGAAGGGCACGATTTTGTCTATGTGCACGTCGAGGCGCCGGACGAGGCCTCGCATGCCGGCAACATGCAGCACAAGCTGCAGGCCATCGAGGATTTCGACCGGCTGGTGGTAGGAACCATCCTGGAGGGGATGAAAAAATTCTCTGACTATGCCATCCTTTGCACGCCGGATCATCCCACGCCGGTGAAGCTGATGACGCATACCTCGGAGCCGGTGCCCTTCGTCATTTACCGTGGCGGAGAAGGCCAGGGCAATGGCGCCTCCTCCTACGACGAGGCTCAGGCCGCGTCTACCGGACTGGTGCTGGATGGACACCTGCTGATACAGGAACTGCTCGGCTAGCACTTATCACTCAACGAGAAACACGAAGGGCATCCGCCTCAAACGGATGCCCTTTTTCGTGATCGTCCGGTCCGCCCTCACCAAGCTCAGTATCAGCGTTCCTCCAGGGCGCGCAATTCCGCATCGGACTGGCGCAGGCTCTCGGCGATGCTCAGGGCCAGGCGGGCGAAGACCTGCACTCCCATGGCGGCATTGGCCCGCGCCAGCTCGTTGAAGCGCGAGCGGGATAGGACAAACAGATCGGTGTCTACCTTGGCCTCTACATCGGCCGAGCGGATGCCCCGGTCCAGGAAGGCCAGGTCGCCGATCACACCACCCTGACCGATGGTGGCCAGGTGGTGATACTTGCCCCCTTCCAGAGGCAGCAGCACCCGCAGCACGCCGCGCCGGACCAGGTATAGCTCATCCCCCTGGTCCCCGCTGCGGAAGGCCTTTTCACCCTGCCGTAGCGAGAGCTTACCGACATAGCCTGCCAGGGCCGCGAGATCCTGTTCGTCGATTTCACGAAACAGTTGAAAGTCCTTCAGGTCGAGCAGCTTTTCCTCGTTACTTCTGACATACCCGGCAGCCTCCAGGATGCGCTCCTCCATCCATTCCAGGGCACTGTCCCGGGTCTCGGTGATCATCACACCGTCACTACCGCGAACCAATCCCATCTGAGCCAGATAACTCTCGAAATCCCGCTGCTCCAGAATACCGGAAGGCATGCCGCTGAACAGCAGTTGGCCACCCCGCTCGGCCAGTTGGGCATGCATCTGGTCAAACAGATGAACGGCGGTGTAGTCTATGGACTGTACGTGGCGCATGTCCAAGAGCAGGTAGCGGCAGGTTCTGAGGTCCGGTTCCAGCTGACTGAAGAGCTGGTCGGTGGTGCCGAAGAACAGGTTGCCCTGCAGTTCGCAGAACACGGCCTGGCCGCCGTCGCGCTTGAGGATCTCCCGCTCTGCCGCCTGGCGGCGGGTCTTGGAGGACATCTGGTTGAGGTAGTGCTTGCGGCGGATGACCGAACCGCGCGCCTGGTCGCGAATGAAGAGCAGGATCGCCATGGCCACACCGACCCCCGAAGCGGCGATCAGGTCGACGGTCAGAGCGACCAGCACCACACCGGCGATGACGCAGAAATCAAGCCTCCCGGCCGGATAGCGCAGCAGACGGAACATGTCCTTGTCGAACATCCGCCAGGCGATCATCAGCAGGATGCCGGCCAGTGCGCCGATCGGGACCCAGGCGATCAGGCCGCTTAAAAACACCAGGACCAGTACGACCAGGACACCCTCGATGACCCCGGAACGGGGCGAACGGCCTCCGCTGGTGACGTTGACCAGTGTAGGCCCCATAGCCCCCGAGCCTGGTATCCCGCCGACCATGAAGGTCGCCAGGTTCCCGAGCCCCTGGCCGATAAGTTCACGATTCGAGTTATGACGGCTGCGCGTGAGGGCATCCAGGCCTACGCAGGTTTTGAGGGTGTCGATGGAGAGCAGTATCGATAGCGTTATAGCGGGAACCAGGATCAGATGCAGGGCTCGGGGGTCAATCGCCGTCAGGGAATGTGCCTGGCTGGTGAGGGCCTCCAGCAAAGATCCCGAGGATGGCAGTGGTCCAATGATCAGGGGATTGCCGTGCAGTTCCAGGAGTGCGGGGAAGAGGGGTGACATGCAGAAATATGCCAGTATGCCGGCCAGCAGGCCGAAAATGACCGCCGGTATCTTGCGAGTGACCAGGGGCGCCAGGGCCATGGCGACCATGGTGACGATACCGACCACCAGGCCCTGCCACTTCCAGAGCGCCGGCGATAACAGCCCCTGCACGAGATCAATCCCCTTGGGGAGTCCCAGCAGTTTGGGAATCTGGCCGATGGCGATCAGAAGTGCGACCCCCGACAGATAGCCGCTCACCACCTGGAAGGGGATGAATTTGATCAGCCGCCCGCCGCCGATGATGCCGTAGAGGGTCTGGAGCAGTGCCGACAACAGCGCAGTCAAAGCCATCAGCGGCATGATTGCCGCCGGTTCGAGCCGTGTGCCGTTCGAGCCGGAAATCAGCCCCGCTATCAGAGCCGTCAGGATGGCGGCCGAGGGTGCGCAGGGCGCAGAAATAAGGCCGCCGGTCCTGCCGCACAACGGCGCGATAATGCCGAGGGCCGCTGCCCCCAACAGACCGGCCAAGGCACCTTGTCCGGCGTATTCCTGGCCGAAGGCCGTGTAGACCAGTATGCCGAAGGCCACTGATGAAGGGAGGGCCACCAGCATGGCTGCCAGCCCCCCCCACATGTCATTGACCCACGAAACTGTTTCAGGCCTGGTATGTTCGCTCTCTGTGTCCATGGATAGGCCTGGTGTTTTTATGCAAACCGGGGCTGACTACCTCTCCTTGCGTTCCTTACCACGATTGTCATTTTCGTGGGTGTCCTTCTCACCGGCGTTTTCCGGTGTTGTAACCTTCCAGACCTTTTTGGGCTGACCCTCTTTCGCATTTTGCCCGCGTCGCGGCTGTTCAGCTCGCTGGGGGGGCGCGGCCTTCGACGGGCTTGCCTCCGGGTCGGCCGGCGCGGCTCGTCGGTCTTCTCCGCGCGGCGGGGCCGCTGCCGGTCGATCCTGCCCTTCGGCGGGAGGTGGTGTCCGGCGAGGCTGTTCGATGCGCTGTGAAGGGGCTCCGGAAGCCGGCGCTATAGATTGCGGGGCGGGAGCGGCAGGCGGTGTGGCCGCCCGCGGAGGTCGTTCTCCCTGTCGCGGCTCTTCACGCTGCTGACGGACGGGTTGTTGCGGCTGAGCAATCGGGGGAGCCGGTTGTGAAGGCTGCGTTACCGCTTGCGGCGGTGATGGCTGTTGCCGGCGATCATCGCGCTGGGGCTGCGTCATTTGCGGTTGCTGCCTGTCCTTATTCGGTGCCCGCTCGGCCGGCGCGACTACAGGGTAGGGGGTCCTCTTTTCCCTGATCTGCGGCGATCGCCCGGATGGTGCAGCTGGAACAGCAGCAGCCGGAACCGGCTGCTGTCTGCGGCGCTCAATAGCCGGCGCCGGAGCCACCCGTGGAAATCTGTCGCGCAGTTCGCGATTGTCCCGGCGCTCTACCCGGGGCGGGACAAATCGAGCAGGTACCTGCTTGACGATCGGCATGCGCGTTTCGCGCAGCGGCTTGATGCGTGGGCCGCCGATTGAAATCGAGAGCGAAAAGTTCGAGTTTCTCACTGGCTGCCGAAAGGCGTTTCTTCCCCTCAGGAAATCGTCCTGCGGAAGGACCGTCAAGCCGCCTCTAACGGTGCGGTTCCTGTAGACAACGCTGGTAGTGTTGATGTTGACGCTCGTAATGTTCATGCTGTGGCGGCCGTAGTTTCGGCGACCGTAATAGACCTCGCCGGGCGCCAGGGGGGTCCAGCCAACCTGGCTGCCGGTACGGTACCATCCTACGTATCCGGGGCCCCAGTATACATCTCCCCGTGCGGGTGGCACCCAGCACCATCCGAGACCGCCTACAAAGGCCCAGCGTCCAAAGTGGTACGGCGCCCAGCCCCAGGGTTCGAACGAAAGCCAGACATAATTGTCACCTCTCCATATCCAGCGGCCGTCGCGATAGGGCGCCCAGTCGCCGGATGCCTCCACGGCCGGCCTCCAGACCCTGCCATATTCCGGGACATACTCCCAGGAGCCGTTGGCTTCCAATTCAGCGCTGTATCCGTGCAGTTCCTCGGGCAGATAGGATTCAGCCCTGGCGAAACGGGACTGTTCACGATCCCGGTCCACATTCCAGATTTCCCAGCTGTCAGCGGGGTTGAGAGGAAGGACTTCGCTGTGATCCTCTTCAAGGAGTATCTGCTCTCCGCCGCGCACCCGTGTCCGGCTGCCGTTGCCTTCCACATAGGCTGACCCCTTGGTGATGGCGACATCTTCCAGGCTGTTCGGCAACATGTCGATGCGCAGGCGGGTCCGGGCAGAGGGAAGCACGGTGGTGTCGTCGGCGTCGATCTGGAGGGAGTTTTCCATGGCGGTCCGGGCCGTCCTCAGGTACAGGTGGCCGCTGGCCAGGTGCAGATGCACGAAGCCGTCTTCGTTGGCAAGCAGGTCGAGCCGGGACCAGCCATCCAGGCGCACGATCGACCCATCCGGGAACTCGATTTCTACGCGGCTGCCATCGGGACACCAGACCACGTCACCTTCGTCAAGCGGTGTGTTGACGGTCGCCGGCAGCCATTCATCGCCGTCCGGCGTTTGAAAGAGGATCTCGCCATCCATATAGCTGACCCGGGCCGGCCCGATGGCGCCCGCCAACGACCATGTCGGAAGTGAGAAGACTACCAGTAGACACATCAGGATGATTCGTTTCATACCAGCCTCCTGGCCCGGAACGCGGGCGCTGATGATTATGCAGAGTACTTATGTGTAACGCAAACTTTATGCCGTCGTGTACCGAGCTGATATTACAGCATACTACCGTACAAGCCGTTTGAAACATACCGCAAATGAGGCTCTTTCGGCGCTATTTGAAGTTTTCGATGATCCAGCGTGCGATACTGCGGCTGGCCGGAAGGTCGGGGAGGGCATCGACCGGGAACCAGCGGGCGTCTTCCAGCTCCTCGAGATCGACGCGGATATCTCCGGCAACGTAGTCGGCAACAAAACCGGCCATGAGCTGAGCCGGGAAGGGCCAGTTCTGGCTGCCGACATAACGGATGTTGCCGATCTCGATACCGGTCTCTTCCCTGACCTCCCGGATGGCGCACTCTTCCAGCGATTCACCAAAATCCAGAAATCCGGCCACCAGGCTGTATCTGCCGGCCGGCCACTCCGCCTTGCGGGTCAGGAGAAGCTCCTGGTCACGCTTTACCAGTACAATGGCGCAGGGGTGGATATGAGGGAAATGCTCACTTGAGCAGGAACCGCAGCGCTTGCCCCATGTGCCGCTGATGGACAGGGTCTGCGCGCCGCAGTGCGAGCAGTGGCGGCTTTGATGTTGCCAGTGCAGGATCTGTTTTGCCAATCCTGACAGGGTCAGGGTCCGGATGTCCATGCGCTCCGTCGTGGCATTGAAGGCCTCGGCCACCAGGGGCGCTTTAATCTCCAGACTACTGGAGATGCGTATGGCACGCAACGGCTTGCCGCACCAGGTGCCGATGCAGAGCGCCGGCAGTTGCGGCTGCAGCCAGTCTGGCAGTTCGCCCTGCAGAAGTTTCGGGCCGCCGGGTGACTCTTCGAGGATGGCATGGTTTCCCTGGATGATAACCCAGGTCCCTGCTTCGGTCGGCGGTTCCGCGCCGGGCGCGCTGAATTGCAGGTCAGCCTGTACAGAGGAAAAGTTAAATGGCAGGTTGACGGCTTCAGGATAGCAGGGCGACTTCATGTACTTTTCCTCCTCATGAGGCAGGCCTCTTGCCTGCGGGCTGGTTGTACGTGCGGGTTTGCAGATCAGTATAGCATGGAGTGATTCGAGTTACTGCCCGGACTTGACTCGCAGCCGGTTTGTCACCATAATGACGCCATGTTTCCAGCCACGGCATCTCCCAAAAAAATTATCGTTTCCACCGTCCGTATCTGTCTGGTTTTGTTATTGCTGTGGTATCTGTTGTGCCTGTTTGTTCCGCCGGGCAACGGCTCAGTTGTGCGTGATGTCTCATTCCCCCCCGGCAGCGGTATCCGCAAGCTGGCCGCTGAACTGAAATCAGACGGCCTTATCCGCAGCAGCTGGCAGTTTATCCTGATGACGCGCCTGCGGGGCGCCGCCCACCGGTTGAAGGCCGGCGATTATCGCATCAATGACAAGATGACGCCAGGTCAGATTCTGAAGAAACTGGTTGCAGGAGACGTGGACTACCTCAAATTCTCGCTTCCCGAGGGGTATTCGATCTACCAGGTCGGAGAGATGCTGGAACAGAAGGGATTGTTCCCGCGATCAGAGTTTCTGGCGAAGTGCCGTGACAGGTCCCTGCTGTCCCGTCTCGGCCTGAACGAGTCCTCGGTGGAAGGGTACCTGTATCCGGCCACCTATAATCTGTCACGCGGTGACAGCGAGGAGCAGTTGATCAGCCAGATGGTGGCCAAGTTTGAAAAAAAATATGCCGATTTGACAGCCGGGGGTGGGGGGGGAGACGGCCTTTCACGGCATGCGCTTGTTACGCTGGCCTCTCTTATCGAAAAAGAGGCCGTCTCTGCTGAAGAAAAGCCGCTGATCTCATCGGTGTTCCATAACCGGCTGCGGATCGGTATGCCGCTGCAGAGTGATCCCACGGCGGTGTACGGGGTGCGTGCCTTTGCCGGAAAGGTCACCAGGGACGATATCGATCGGAACTCACCCTATAACACCTACAACATCAAAGGACTTCCGCCCGGTCCCATTGGCAACCCCGGCGCCGATGCGCTTGAAGCGGCGCTGCATCCGGCCAATACAACCTACCTCTATTTTGTCGCCCGACAGGACGGCACCCACCAGTTCTCACGCACCCTCGAAGAGCATAACCGGGCAGTTCAGCGCTATCTCAGGTAAATTATGCTTGCTATGACACAGAGTAGTGTTGAACACGACTATGGAGGGGTAATGCAAACGGTTCAAGCAGCTGACGCAAATCGTCATTTTTCTAAAGTGTTAAAGCGAGTATCACAGGGAGAAGAATTTCTTGTCATATCAAGAGGTAAACCCGTAGCGACTATTCTCCCTGTTAAAAAAGCTGATAGTTCCCATAATGCTTCTTGTGAATTGCTGTTTAGGCGCTTGGCCATTCAAGAAGTAACTGGCACCCGTAGACGCTCATGGACTCGTGATGAGTTGTACACGTCATGAGAATAGCAATTGATATCATTGACAACCTTCCCGCCTTGAAGAGACGGGGATTCCAAAGTAGCAGCTTACGCTGCAAGCCTTGGGTTCCTGTTGCCGCCGGTACTACTGCTCTGGTCGCTTGGACATGGGCACCGATAGTGTGCTTGATCGAGATACAACGGCCACTGATTATATTTACCGGAACTTCATCTTTTCATGGTCGTTTTTAATCCTCACGATTTCTGAAGGATCGATCCCAGCCTTATCGGCCAGTTCGGACCATCCTTCGATAGCTTCTTCAACCTGTTTTATTACCTTCCCAGCGGTGCCGATTGCAAACCTGTCGGCGACACTCATGATATCAGCCCTGGTGATTTTTTTGAACTTGCCATTCACGGACATGAGATGCTGGTGGGTCCACTCGCCCTCCGGGTTGAACGAATGAGTGACATCGTATGCTGGCGCTAATTCCCAGGCCCCCCGCTCCTTCAGCAGGAACGATATGTTCTTGGTGTGGTCATCACAGTTTACAGACAGCACATTGAAGACCATACGCCGGAATGACTCTTCCTTGGCGTCGTAGTCGAGTCCCAACTGGTCTATCGTCTGGAATAGCTGGCTGTAATCATGGGTAGCAATCTGTTTGAAATCCAAATGTGCCATGGCGCAAAGCGTTTGCATGTGGATTTTTTGGTTCTCATCCCGATCGAAGCGCTTTGTCATGAAATGAGCCCTGTTACCCTCAAGCATGAGCCGGCAGGGCGACATTTTGATACCAGCATTAGTGGCCATCAGGTAATAAGCGTATTCGATCCGCCCGTAGTCCATCGAACTGCCCAGGGCGAAGTCCAAGCCTAAGCCGTCGAATTTTAGGAGCCAATGTTCGAATCCAGGATCTGTCTCGAATTGCCCAGCTCGTATTTCGTCAGTTGCAGGGTCCCACGCGATTGTTGCTTTCGCTCTTGCACCGCCCGCTGATGTTCCTACTCTGATCAACTGGTTCAAGGACGCCTCGGCTAGATCGCCATTGTTCAAGTCGCCATGAATTGCCTTGCGAGCAGCCTCGACCAAGTTGGACAGTTTGATTGCGGTCGTACTGTGCTTGGGGTGGGTTCGATCCGGCTTAAACTCCAATGCTCCCATGCCGCGCTTGCCCATGTAGGCAAGTCGGTCGAGAGTGGTGATGTCGCGTTTCGAGACACCCTGCTTGGCCATCCAGGCGTCGATCAAGCCATTTCCAAAATCATCAGGAAGGCAATCGGCCAGCAATGCCGGCAAACGCTTGAACGTGAGTTCCGGCAAGAACGCAAAGACGAAAGGAGAAGAGGCCGCCACAGGCATCTGGATCGGCGCTAGTTCAATCCCGAGCTTCGAAAATTGTGGATAATACGCAAATACGTAATACCCGCTTTTCGGATCCAGCGCAACGGCGCCGACTTTGTGGCCCCAGATGTATACCTCTATCCGATTAACTGTTTTGTACATATTTACCCCTTGGATTTGGTGTGCTTCCGCTCTTTGTAAATCTTTTGTCGTGGAGCATTTACATCGAGCATCTTCAAGGGATTGATCGAGATGGGTGGAGAGAGAGATTCTATCCAATCAGTCCGGTTCAGGACACGAAGGACGCTTATCAAGGTTTTAGTGGTAACAGTACGACCGGACTCAAGACTCTTTACTGCATTCAAAGCCACGCCAGCTTGTGCGGCCAGATCACGTTGATCAATGTTGCGCTGGATCCTGAGGGCGCGTATGTGCCCACCCAACACCTGCTCCCATTCTTCAACTGTCTTGAACTTATCCATAATAGTCCCTATATCGTATAACATGAAATAAATTATACAATACAGTCGTTATAAAGTCTACACAAAAAAACTAGGAGGTGTAATATCATATACTGTTTAGAGGCTATTATGTAATAATATGATTACTCTGTCCTTTATAAGGGCTATAAATTATGGGTATCCATATTTCATGATGTATGAACGGTCAGGGCAAGCCTTCCTCGATCATCCTCACCAGTGTTGATATGTCGGCTCCATAGTTAGTCAACCCGGCGGCAACAGGAACCTCAAGGCTCGCAGCGTAAGCTGCTACTTTGGAATCTCCGTCTCTTCAGGGCGGGGAGGATGTCAAATCGATCACGGTCACTTCAGGCGGGGCGAACAGGCGCATGGGCGGTCCCCAGGTACCGCTGCCGCGCGAGACATGGATGAGTGAACCATCTGCGGTTCTGGTTGTGCCGCAGGGGATGGGGAAAATCTGTTTAACAAGCAGATAGAAGGGGAAGATCTGCCCCTTGTGGACGTGACCGGAGAGTTGCAGGTCAAAATGCCGGCTACCGGTCTCGGCGATAAGCGGCCGGTGTTTGAGCAGCAACTGAAACTGATGTGAAGACAGGGACCGCATGAGCTCTGCTTCGGGAGGTGCGGCAGGTGGCGAGCCCCTCCGTTGTCCGGCGGCATCATCGACACCGCTGATGGTGATGCCCTCGGGGAGTGCGACGGACTGATTGCGAATGAGGGTGAAACCGGCTTTGCGGGTGAACTCCAAAGCCTGATCAAGCCCTGCGTAATACTCATGATTGCCGGTTACTGCAAATTTACCGCCCTTGGCCGGGACCGCTGCAATCATGGCTGCCATGCGGTCCAGTCGCGAGAGGGCATCCTCTCTGGAGAGGCGGCCGTCGACCAGGTCGCCCGTTGAGACCAGAATATCGGGGCGTGCCGCCCGGACCGCCTGCAGGACCGCCTCAAGCCTGGACTCACGGAACAGCAGACCAACATGGACGTCCGATATCTGCACAACCCGGATGCTGCGAACCGCAGGCGGCAGTTTGTCGGTGGTAACCGTGACCTGCTCGGTCCTGATTCTGCCGGCATCGTAGAGGGCGTAGCCACTTGCGAGCAGGGCTGCAATCAGTGCCACTGCACACGTGTTACCAGCGGACAGATATCCTGGGATGGCGCTTCCGAAGAAACGATGGGCAATCCAGGAGGCAGCCCGCAACGTATCCGCCGCAGCCAGGGCAGAACAAAAGATGAAGATGCTTCCCATCCAGATATAGCCAGGCCAGGCCAGCATTCGGGCTGTCCGTTCAAGTCCGGCGCTTTCGGCCATGCGCACCAGCAACGGCGCGACCGTCATCAGCACCATCCAGCCTGCCAGGAGCATGGTTGCCGGCTGCCCTGGCGAGAACGTCCCGCGCAACCTGGCAAAGGCATAGATATGCATGCCTCCGTAGAGCGAGAGGAAGGAGATCAGGAAGAGAGACATGAGAGATGCTCCTTGACGCCTCCAAAGGTCAGACGATGAACAGGGGATGGGCCGAGCCGGCGAATCGCCTCCATGTGAAGCGCGCTGCCGTATCCTTTGTGGCCGCTGAAACCGTAGCCGGGATGAATCTCGTCCAGTTCCCTCATCAGCCGGTCGCGGGTGACCTTGGCAATGATCGAGGCCGCCGCGATGGAAAGGCTGAGGGAATCTCCCTTTTTGATGGTATTCTGGGGGATGGGGGAGTTGATTGTGCTGATGCCGTCGATCAGGAGGTAATCCGGCTGTGGTGAAAGTTGTGATACAGCGGTGAGCATGGCCTGGCGTGTGGCCTGGAGGATGTTGATGCGGTCGATCAGTTCCGGCGATCCCATGCCGATTCCCACGGAGAGCGCCTGGGACATGATTTCGTCGAAGAGGCGCTCGCGTGTGTGTGGGGAAAGCTTCTTGGAGTCATTGACCCCCTTGATGAGGAGATCCGCGGGAAGGATAACCGCCGCGGCAACAACCGGACCGGCCAGCGGACCCCGTCCGGCCTCGTCGATACCGGCGATCACCCGGAATCCGCTTGAGCGGGCCTTGCGCTCGAATGCGAGCAGGTCCGGCGGCGGATTGCTGAAAAGTTCGTTCTGAATCATGATCAGGACCCTGACCCTGATAAACAGGATAAGTACGTACACGAAATTATTTCTGAAAAAACTGCAGAAATTTTATCTAATGTACTAAAAGAAAAGCCCCGCAGTGCGGGGCTTTTCTCATTGTTAGGCAGCTGCGACGTACTTGCGCTCGCGGATACGTGCGGCCTTGCCGCGCAGTTTGCGCAGGTAGTAGAGCTTGGCGCGGCGAACGTGTCCGCGGGTGATGACTTCGATCTTCTCAAGGACCGGTGAATGGAGCGGGAAAACCCTCTCTACGCCGATGCCATTGGATATCTTGCGGACCGTGAATGTCTCGCGAACGCCGCCTTTCTGCCGGCCGATGACAACGCCCTGGAATACCTGGATACGCTGCTTGTCGCCTTCAACGATCTTGACGTGTACCTTGACCGAATCACCAACCTTGAAAGGGGTGATGTTCTTCTTCATCTGTTCAAATTCCAGAAAATCGATGGTGTTCATTGTTTTCCTCCTCTATGTCTCTCTTTGTTCATGGATGGGTGATTCTATTGTTTGCCTTTAAGCCGGTCGAGCATGATTGCTGCCGCTGATCGGACGGAAAGATGATTGTAACTGCCTGCGCCAGCAATTGGTTCGAGGATGTGATCCGCCGCGTCAAAGCATGACTCGGTGAGTCCCCAGCCAGTTCCCAGGAGAAGCAGGTAGGGAACCTCGGAATCGCCGAGCATCTGCCGGAGATCCCGGCAGGATATGCACCCCGGTCGATTGGCGGCACCGGTAATAACGGTTTTGACCGGATCGGCAAAACCGGCCTGAAAATCTGTCCGGGCTTCATCGAGCGTGCCACATATCCTGACGATATCCAGGGCGGCCTTGCGGTCAGGATTATAGTCAGCGCCCCAGCCGGTCTGCCAGTGACCTGTGATCCGCTGCGCCAGTGCCCGCTGGTCCTGCGAAGGGGTCACGATGTAGAAGCGCTCCAGACCGAAAGTCCGCGATGAACGGGCGATATCGTGCAGGTCAAGGTTGGTCAGGGCTGTGGTGACTACCTCGCGGAGCTTGTTGTACACCGGATAGTGCAGCAGTGCTATGGCAAGGTTAGCCCTTGGTGACGGCATCTTCCCGATCCAGTTCTGCAAGGAGTTTCAGGTCTTCGGATGTCAGGGTTCTGCCGGCCAACAGGTCCGGACGCAGCAGGCGTGTCTTGCGCAGTGACTCGCGCCGTCGCCATTTCCTGATCAATTCATGGTTCCCCGAAAGCAGGATATCGGGGACTGTCAGACCCCTGAACTCGACTGGACGCGTGTACTGGGGGTATTCCAGCAGGCCGTCACCAAACGAGTCGTTCTCTGCCGATTCATCGCTGCCGAGCACCCCCGGAATGAGCCGCGTAACGGCGTCCACGACGGTCATGGCCGCGATTTCTCCGCCCGACAATACAAAGTCTCCGATGGAGAGATCATCTTCAATGCACAGGGTGCGCAGCCGCTCGTCGATGCCTTCGTAGCGTCCGCAGACGATAATCAATCCATCCCGTTTCGCCAGTTCGGAGGCCACCTGATGGGTAAGCCGGCGTCCCTGAGGCGAGGTCATGACAACCGTCGAAGCGGGGTAGCTGGCCTTGACCGATTCGATGCAGGCAGCCAGGGGCTCGACCTTCATCACCATGCCGGCGCCTCCACCATACGGGGCATCATCGGTGGTCTGGTGGCGATCGGTCGCCCAGTCGCGGATATTGTGTATAGTAATGTCAATGAGCTGTTTATCTACACCACGCCTGATGATGCTTTCATCAAATGGTCCGGCAAACATGCCGGGAAACAGGGTAAGAATGTCAAATCTCATAATTCGAGCAGGCCATCCAGAGGGGTGATGACGATTCTGCCGCCCGCCATGTCAACAGTCTTGATGACATCAGCAATGGCCGGAATCAGGTACTCGCGCTCTCCCCCCTGAACCACATAAATATCGCTGCTGCCGGTTTCAAAGATGTCAGTGACCGATCCCAGCAGGGTGCCGCTATCGGTAACAACCTGCAGGCCGATCAGGTCACTCCAGTAATACTCACCCTCTTCCAGCCCGGGGAGCTGATCCCGTCTGAGGCAGACCTCGTGTCCCACGAGCGGTTCAACCTGGTTGATATCATCAAGGCCCTGAAGACCAACGATGAACTTGCCGGAATTGGTCTTGAAACTGGCTATGGTATACGTCTGCAGTGATCCTGCCGGTGACTTCAGCGTTACTGATCGAGCCGCGATCAGACTGTCGGCATTTCCCGAATAGGAGTGCAGCTTCAAGTGCCCCTTGATTCCGTGGGGGCCAATAATTTTTCCTACCGGGATCAGCTCTTCAGAATCGCGCATTTATTCCACAATCTTGAGCATGGCCTTCTTGTTATCCTTGGTGGACACGGCATTGAGGATGGTTCGGATCGCCTTGGCGGTTCGCCCTTCCTTGCCGATGATGCGACCCATATCTTCCTTTGCGACGGTCAGCTTAATAACCAGAGTGTCTTCTTCCGTCTCTTCGGCAGTTACTACCTCCGAGGGGTTGTCGACCAGTGCCTTGGCGATGGTTTCAACAAGAGCTTTCATGACGGTATCCTCTGCTCATCGTGGAATGACCGGCGGACCGGGATGGAATATGGAAATTATGCCGCCGGAGCTGCTGCCTTGTCCAGGATACCAGCTTTTTTGAGGATCTGCCGGACGGTGTCGGTCGGTTGGGCACCCTTGGCGAGCCATGCGATTATCTTTTCCTCATTCAGCTTTACAGCGGCAGGCTTCTTGGTCGGGTCGTAGGTACCCATGTTCTCTATGAAACGGCCATCCCTGCGGCAGCGCTCGTCTGCGACTACGACCTGGTAGAACGGTCTTTTCTTTGCGCCTGCACGGGCAAGCCTGATTTTTGTTGCCATGGTGATTCCTCCTGAGTTGTTCTTTCTGCGAGTTTTGTTGAAAACGGTGATGCGCTATATTATCCGAACGGCAACATGCCCTTGCCGAGCCCCCCCATACCTTTGAGGAGACCCTTGGGGCCAAGTTTCTGCAGCTGTTTCATGACCTTCTGGGCTTCGGTAAAACGCTTGAGCAGCTGGTTTACCTCAGGCACGCTTGTGCCGCTCCCCTTGGCTATGCGCAGGCGACGGCTGCCGTTGATGATGCCGTGATTCGCACGTTCGCCGGGTGTCATGGAGCGGATAATGGCTTCGATGCGCTTCATATCCTTTTCACTCGGCTGGGCGCCCTTCATCTGCTTCATCATCTTGCCCATGCCAGGTATCATGCCCATGATCGAATCCAGGGAACCCATCTTCCTGATCTGCTGCATCTGGGCCAGGAAGTCTTCCAGATCAAACTGGTTCTTTTTGAGCTTCTGCTGGAGACGGGCGGATTCCTTTTCGTCGAAAACAGACTGGGCCTTTTCCACCAGGGAGAGTACGTCTCCCATGCCGAGGATGCGCGACACGAGGCGATCCGGGTGGAACACCTCCAAAGCATCCAACTTTTCGCCCAGGCCGACAAACTTGATCGGCTTGCCGGTGACCGCTTTGATGGAGAGGGCCGCGCCCCCTTTAGCATCGCCGTCCAGCTTGGTAAGCACCACGCCGGTGATGTCGAGCAGATCGTTGAACCCGGCGGCGATATTGACCGCTTCCTGGCCCGTCATGGCATCAGCCACAAAGAGGATTTCACGAGGTTGCGTGGCGGCCTTGATCTCGGCCAGCTCGTTCATCAGGAAGTCGTCGATCTGGTGCCGGCCGGCCGTATCCAGGATGACGGTGTCGTAGCCGTTCAACTCGGCGAATTTCATTGCGGCGAGGCAGATATCAACCGGTTTCTGGTCTGCCGAGGAGCTGAATACCTCCAGGCCGAGCTGCTTGCCGACGGTCGTTAGCTGCTCAATTGCAGCGGGGCGATAGACGTCAGCCGGAACCAGCAGCGGTCGTCGCTTCAATCCCTTCAGGTGCCTGCCCAGCTTGCCGCAGGTGGTGGTCTTGCCGGCGCCCTGCAGGCCGACCAGCATCAGTGCAACCGGCGGTTTTGCCGCCAGGTCCAGGGCATTGTCACTGCCGCCGCCCATGACGAGAACCAGCTCGTCGTGAACAATGCGGATTATCTGTTGGCCGGGCGAAAGGCTCTGGAGTACTTCAACGCCAACGGCCTTTGCCCGGACGCTCTCGATGAAGTCCTTGACAACCTTGAAGTTTACATCAGCTTCAAGCAGTGCAAGACGCACCTCGCGCAGGGCATCCTTAATGTTTTCCTCGGTCATCAGCCCCTGGCCGCGGAGCTTTTTGAAGACCGATTCAAGTTTTTCCGAGAGGCTGTCAAACATCGCAGTTTACATCGTTTCGTAGCACAGGATATCCCAACCCCGACAAGCGGGATCAGTGATTAGCAATAATCATACATGCCCCAATACCACAGGGAGTAAATTCTGACCTACTAAAAGGGGATCACTATAAAGTATGCCCTTGAAAACTGTCAAGAAATATTTGGATTACTAGAGATTTATCACCTGATCAGCAGCAAGCAGAAATTCGGCGGTGGCGAGCATGTTGGTGGTAGAGCCGACCCGTTTCTTTTCCTTGAGATTGAAAAAATCGAGACACAGACCGCAGGAATATATTTCTACCCCCATGCCCTGCAGTTTTCCTAGTGCCTCCAGAATATCCGAACCTTCACAGGTCAGAAAAACTCCCGTATTCATGAAAAGCATGCGCTTTGGGAGATCACTGGTTTCCAGCAGGGTATGGACAAGATTCTTCATAAGCACCCGGCCAAGCTCTTCCGGACCGTTGCCAAGCCGGTCGGATGTGATCAGAAACACGCGATCACCTTTTGACACAGCGCCGGAAACAGGACGTTCACTGTCGGCGGCAGCACTTATGGTAAGAATCCAGCCGGAGCCATCCCGTTCTTCGGCCACCTGGCAACCGCGATTACGCGAAAAGCGGACCACATTCTCAAAAGGTGCGCCATCATCGAGGAACACGCGGATTTCAGCATGCTCCTGCAGGGCTTTTTTCACCTTGATCACCGGTGACGGGCAGGACATGTTCCTGCAATCAATGGTTTCCATATCATGTGTCTCCGTCAAGGTCTTCTTCGTTGTGATAGCAGCCGCCGACAAATCTGTTGACGAATGCAGGCAACAGCTGTTCCTGCTTCAATAACTCCATGACCTCTGCCTTGATTTCCGGGTTTATGCGCAACGCCAAGCCGCAATCGGTCATCAGTTGGCGTGGCGCCGGAATGAGCAGTATTGAGTACCCGCGTGATTTGAGGAGGCTTTCAGCCTTCATCACCCGGTGGGCCGAATTGAACACAGCCAGATAATCACCTTCCTGAACCATCACTCTCTTCTCCATCTCCCTTCAGTCTCCAACATGCGGATTGACAAACCCAATGCGAGTTTCTACTATGCCCAAAAGGAGCGGGCCATGCAAGTGCTGAACAGCATTGTTGGATTAATCATTATTGCCTTTGTCATCAGTATTCCCTGCGGGTACCTGCGCCAGAACTATAAGAAATACTCATTCATGTGGTTTCTGCTGATTCATCTGCCGATCCCCTTCATCATTGTGTTGCGACTCAAGTTGGGACTTAGCTGGCATTTTATCCCGCTCTCCCTGGGAGGCTCCGTTGCCGGCCAGGTTGTAGGCGGCATTGTTGCCCGGCGGAAGGAGTAGCATGGTCAAACGGGCCAGGATGAGTTTCCCTCTTCCTCTCGGTGACGTTGCCCGGCAGGAGTTTACTGCGCTGGGGTTGGCGGATCGTCTGCGTGAGGCTGATATCTGGCGGTTATGGCCCGAGGTGGTCGGGTCGACTGTCGCCGCCCGGGCCGTGCCTCTGAGAATCATCAAGGGAACGCTTACGGTTGCTGTTTCCAGCGGACCCTGGAAACAGGAACTCGGTTTTCTCAAGGGTATGATGAAAGACAAATTGAATGACCGGCTTGGCGGTGAAGTGGTCAAGGAGATTGTCCTTAAATCGGGCAAGGTAGAACAGTTTGCCGAGGCGCCTCCTGAAGAGGCCCCCATAAAAAAGCGGCTGACAGCCAGGCAGTTGGCCCTGATCGAAGGGCAGGCAGCCGTGATCAGCGATGAGGAAACCCGTAAGGCATTTATCGATCTGATGAAAGCAAGTCTCGTAATCAGGTGAGAACGAAAGCCGACCTCAGCAAGGCTGCTCTGGAATTTACGAGTTGATCATTGTTTTGAGAATTATGCCACAGGGAGTAACAGGGGATAATTTACATTTCTGTTACGATTTATCTTAATGATTGTAAGGTTCTTGACTGGTATGGTATGTTGTCGCGGTAATTCCTTTACACAGAATGGGGCGGGTTTTCCTGCTCGCGCTGTAGCGTATGAATTTAACCCTGAGCCAGGCGGGGTTGCCACCGTTAATGACCCCGCTCAGGAAGGTTCTGTGTCCCATCAAATCGAGTAATACACAAGGTTGAGTATGGATAAACTGCACATTATCCCCCGCCACCACACCGTTGACGACGAAGTCAAGGACTCCGTGTCACCCAAGAGTATCAGCAAACGCTTTCTGGTAAACAAACTCAACTACCTCAATTTCCAAGATCGCACCATCCTCGTTAATTTCAAACACAAGAGATACGCCACCACCTTATCCCTAAAGGCAACACCGCTTCCCTGCGCAGGTGACCACCTGGAGTGTGTCTGGGCCGAGACCGCGGACCCCGGTGTTTTTAATTCGCATACCTTCGATAACCTGTTTATCACCGATGACAAGAAATGTCTGCTGGTCAAGCCGGTGGTGATCAGCATCAATGAGCACGGAATCAGTCTGCAGTTGCCGGAATCATGCAGCGAACTCAGCGACAGGAAAATGAAACGCCACTCCAGCACGGGCATACGTGTCATGATTTCCCAGAACAGCGCCATCCTGAAAGGCGCCCTGCTCGATTCCAGTTCCACCTCATTTCGCGCCCAAGTAATCACGGATTCCCCCCAGGCGTTACAGTGGATAAACTATGAGGCGCCGGTGGGTGTGCACCTCCATGCCGGTCAGGAACTTCTGTATTCCGGTGATTGCATGATTACCAAACGATTTTTTGACCAGTCATCAGCGGTTTTCGTGCTGGCGACCGTCAATGACCGGATCCAGAGATACAAGCCGAAGCAGTTCCGCAGTTCTCGTTACATACTGGTCCCATCGCCGAGCATGGTGTTTAAACACCCTTTTACCAATAGAAAGGTCCAACTTAAAACCATTGATCTTTCAGGCTCCGGTTTTTCGGTGGAGGAGAGCGCGGAAGATTCCATGCTGTTTGCGGGGATAATCATTCCCGAGCTGGAACTGAGTTTTGCCCACAGCTTCCGAATAACCTGCCGGGCGCAGGTGGTCTATCGGAACACCAGCGTCAATGGTGAAAAAGAGGGGGTAGTGAGGTGCGGCCTGGCTATTCTTGATATGTCCATGGATGACCAAATGAAGCTGTTGTCTCTCCTTCACCAGACGGAAAACAGGAATTCTTACTTCAATACGAGCGTAGATATGGATGCGCTCTGGATATTCTTCTTCGAAACCGGCCCATTTGCGTGGAATGGCCTCATCTCGTTCTATCTCGCATTCATCTGTTTCGCACTCTGGTTTCCGCTGGCGTTCTGGTTGCTGCGCAAAGCGGTGCGCCGACT
>JAJYBH010000062.1 GCA_021779135.1 Deltaproteobacteria bacterium | reverse complement strand
TGAAGTTGCCATAGAAACCGGTCACCTCGACCAGTTCCGCCATGGTCAGCAGCTCGATCTTGCCGGGATACTCACCGTGGAGCAGATCCGCCATCAGCGGTTCCAGCATGCAGGGGGCACATTCCAGGGAGGGAAAGAGCTCTTCGAAACGGACCGGCAGGCCGCCGACAAACGGCGTCCGCTCGACCAGCACCACCGAACGACCCGCTTCGGCCAGCGCCAGGGCCGCCTTCATACCGGCCGGACCGGCTCCAAGCACCAGTGCATCGGGACAGACCTCCAGCTGCTGTTTCTCCAGCGGCTGCTGCAGCCGCACCCGGCTGACCGCCCCACGGATCGACCTGATCGCCTTCGCGGTCGCATCGGCTGGCTCTTCCGTCACCCAGGCGATCTGCTCGCGGATGTTGACCATCTGCAGCAGGTAGGGATTGATCCCCGCATTGGAAAGGCAATGGCGGAAGGTGGACTCATGGTCCCGGGGGGAGCAGGCAGCCACCACCACCCGATCCGGCTGTTCGGCCTTCAGGCTCTCCTCGAACTGCTGCCGGCCATCTTCCGAGCAGATAAAATCGACAGTTTCCACATAGGGCTGATCCGGAAAGGATGGTGCCGCCTCGACTATCGCTTCAGAACTGATCTTGTCGGCGATGTTACTGCCGCAGTTACAAAAATAGATGCCGATCTTCATGCTGCCGCCTCCCATTCCACAATCTGGGCAACGATCCGGTTCACCGCCAGCGGCAGCGCCGCGGCCACCTCATCACTGAACCGTTCGCCGAACAGGTCGAATTCCCGGGCCTCGACACCCCAGAAGGAAACCTGCTCCGGCAGCGGAACACCCGCCAGGCGACCCAGGTCAAAGGCGGTCGCAAAATCGGTATCGTGGCTGGAAAACGTGTTCTTGGTGGTGACAAAATCACGGGGGTCAAAGCGCTGGACCGTACCCGGTGCGGCACCGCTCAACATGGCGTCCACCACCACCGCCCGCCGGTAACCGGCCATGGCCTCCATCAGCCGGATACCGCCGGCCGGCAACTCGGTCACAGTCAGATCCGTGCGGTGCTGGAGGCGTTCTGCCACGGCATGGGCAACGGCAATACCGACACCATCATCGGAGAGCAGCGCATTCCCCATCCCTATGATGACGACGCCGGCAGTCATGCTTTCCTCCGCATCTCGCGCAGGGTGGCGCCCTGATAGTCACGCAGCCTGACGGTCAGCGGCATCTTGCCGGGCAGAAAATGCGTGGCGCAGGAGAAACAGGGATCGTACAGCCGGAAGGCCATCTCGATCCGGTTGAGGATCGATTCATCCGGGGCGTTGCTGGTGATCAACCTTTCCGCGGCCCGCTTGATCGACATGGATATGGCAGCATAGTTGTTGGTAGTGCCGACGATCATGTTGACCATGGTCAGCACCCCGCGTTCATCAGTTGTATAATGGTGGGTCAACGTGCCGCGCGGGGCCTCGACGGAGCCGACACCTTCACCGGTAAATCGGTCGGGATTCGGGATATTGCGGGTCTCCGGAGAGGTTATTTCAGGATCCAGCGCCAGTTCCAGCATCCGCTCCGAGGCGTACAGCAGCTCGATCAGCCGCGCCCAGTGGGTAGCCATGCGGTGATGGATCGGCTCGTAGCGGGCGGCCGTAACCTTCTTGCAACCGAAGGCCTCGTACATGCGCTGATACTCGGCATTGGCCAGGGGGGTCGCCATCCCTTCGGAGACATTCAGCCGCGACAGGGGGGTTGCGGTGTAGACCCCGCTCCCCACCCCGTCCACCAGCCCCTTCCACCCCACCCCTTTCAGATAGGGATATTTCAGATAGGTCCAGGCTTCCACCCGTTCGGCAATATGCTCGCGGTATGCGGAGGGATGATATTTCAGAAACTCCCTGCCTTGCGGGTCAATCACGCGGATCATGCCGTCGTAGAAGTTGGCCTGATTACTGGCATCCACGGTCCCCATGGAGTAGGTGCGGTGCAGGTAGGTATCAGAGGTGATCATCTCCCGATAAACCGGATTTTTCAGAACGATCTTTTCGAAGATCGAGAGGGAAAAACGGGCGAATTCGATGTTCTTGCTGGCCGCAGCTTCGATCTGCGTCCGCTCTTCCGCAGTAATGGCACGACTCCAGCCCCCCGGAACGCCGGCTACGGGATGGATCGACCTGCCCCCCAGAAAGGTGATGATCTCGTGGTTGCGCCTGCGGCAGGCGATCACCTCGCCGGCCACCTCCAGCCCGACCTTGCGGGCCACCCCCAGGATGTTGCGCTCTGCAGGGGGCGCATCCGGCCCGACGATGAAGTCCGGTCCCCCCAGGGCATAGAAATGGGTGGTGTGGTCGGTAACGAAAAAGGCCATGTAGAGCAGTTCCCGCAGTTTTTTGGCCACTGAGGTCGGCTCGGCGCCGAAGACGTTGTCCAGCGCCTTGCTGGCCGCCAGGTGGTGAGCCTCGGGACAGACCCCGCAGATGCGGTTGGTGATGACCGGCATCTCTTCGGCCATGCGCCCGACGCAGAACTGCTCGAAGCCGCGCAGTTCCGGAATCTGAAAACAGGCATTTTCCACCCTGCCCTGATCGTCCAGGAAGATGTCTATCCGGCCATGCCCTTCCAGGCGGGTGATCGGGTCAATCGTGATCCTCTTCATCCCCTCCTCCCGATTCTTCCGCCCAGAATTGAACTGGCCAGGGTGTATTTGTAAAACAATCCGGCATAGTCCGGGATGGTCGCCAGAAATGCATCCACCCGCCCGGCGATCTCATCTTCCGACAGCCCGGCGGTGTCTCCGATATCCATGACCGAGCCGAGCGCCGCCACCATCCTTGCCCCCTGGTCGCTGACCCCTTCCGGCGCGCCGTAACAGCCGCTGCAGGGCATGTTGGCCTTGGTACAGGGGGCGCCGCAGCCGTTGCGGGTGGCGATGCCCATACAGAGCAGCCCCTGTTCCAAAAGGCAGGCCTGGGGATCGGGATAGAATTCGTAATTGCGCCGGAAGGCGCTGATGCGCTTGTCCGCTTTGGTCCGCTCGCAATCGTCACAGACCGTCAGGGTACCGCAGCCGATGGTGCTCCCCCTGGGGGGCAGATCACCGGACAGGATGGTCTCGATTACGTTCCAGATCTGATGCGATTCAGGCGGGCAGCCGGGGATAGAGTAGTCCACCTCCACCTCCTGGGCCAGGTGTTTTACCCGCCCAAGGAGCGCCGGCAGATGCAGGTCACCTTCAGGAAAAGCGGACGTAGCGGAGGGGATAATGGCGGCCGGATTGTCCAGCGAGGGACTGTCAATATAGACCGTCTTGAGCAACTCGTCTCTTGTCGTAAAATTGGCCAGTGCCGGAATGCAGCCCCCGTTGGCGCAGGAACCGAAGGCCAGCAGCAGTCTCGATTTTCTGCGCAGCAGTCGGGCCATCTCGACATTCTCCTCGGAGCGCAGGGCGCCGTTGAAGAGGGTTATGGCGATGACGCGGTCCGGAAGCGCCTCGATATCGCTTTTTTTAGTGTCCATCAGACAGGGGCAGAACATCAGGTCCAGAGCAGCATCCACTGCCAGGATCTTCTCGTGCAGATTGACAACGGCAATCTCGCAGCCGCCGCATGACGCGGCCCAATAGATCGCCAGCTTCGGTTTTTCAGACATGCTCTCTCCCCTTTTGAGCTAACCTCACGAAACCATTTTGCAGCATGGCTGCAATTGATACCCGCCTGATCAATTCGTGAGAAGCGATTCGATCAGCTCCGGCAGCGCCTCCTGAAGATTTTCATCCTTGGTCAGCACTGCGTCCATATCCGGATGGGCCAATCTGAGGGGTGCGGCATCCTCTCCGGTCAGGAGCACAAACGGCTGATCAAACCCCTGTTCCCGCAACTCGGCAAAAAGCTGCAGCCCGTTGATAAACGGCATGTTCATATCCGACACAACTATACGAACCGTGGGATCAGCCGCGATCTTCTCCAGGGCATCAATTCCCCCTTCGGCCATGACGGTCGTGTAGCCTGACGATTCCAATACGAGACCGGTCAGTTCGGCCGTAAAGGCATCATCATCCACCACCAGGATTGTTGCGGCTGCATCGCTCATAGGTTCTCCTTTTATCCGATCAGGCTATGGACCGTTTCAATCAGATTGGACTGATCAAAGGCCCCTTTAACGATATAGGCATTAGCCCCGACCGTAATGCCGCGTTTTTTGTCTTCTTCCTTTTCCAGTGAGGTTACGATGATGATCGGGACGTTCCGGTAGCGCTCATCGTCACGCAGCCGTTTGGTAAGTGAGAAACCGTCCAGCCTTGGCATCTCCACATCGGTAATGACAAGATCATACAGCACCTCGCGTGTTTTTTCAAAGGCCTCTTCGCCATCGTCCGCCGTGACCACGGCATACCCGTACGCCTCGAGGATGCTCTTTTCGATCTCCCGGGTATTGATGGAGTCATCCACCACCAGCACCGTTTGCGCCCGGTCTTCCTTAACGGCCGGGCGCAGCCGCCCGGGATCCCCGGTTTCGCGGGCCTGCCTGAGCAGCTCTGCAACGTAGAGGACATTGATAATGCTGTCACGCTCACCGATGGTTACGCCCGAGACCATGCGCAGGTTTTGCAGGTGTGACGGTAGCGGCTTAACCACCATCTCCTCCCGTCCGATGATTTCGTCCACGATCAGCCCCAGCTTTTCCTCACCGTCCCTGATGATAACGATCAGCACCTCGCCCGCTTGTGGTTCCGTGTCCCTGGGCAGCTTGAGGATCGCGGCCAGATTCTCAACCGGGATAATCTGCTCACGCAGACGGATGGCACGCTTGTTGACGATATCGATGATATCGCCCGATCTGACCGAAACCATCTCGACAAGCGAGGTGGCCGGCAGGGCACAGGTCTTTCCGCCCACGGACAGCAGAAACAGGGGAAACACCGCCAGGTTAAGCGGCAGACGCAGGAGGAAGGTCGTTCCGGAACCTTCGTTGGTCTCGACAACAATCGTCCCTTTCAGATCATCCACGACGCTTTTCCTGACAACATCCATACCCACACCGCGGCCGGAGAGGTCGGTAATGATCGGGCTCGTGCTGAATCCGGGCATGAAGATCAGATCAACAACCTCGGACCGGGACATGCCGGCCAGCGTGTCAGTCGAGAAGAGTTGTTTCAGCAGCGCCTTTTCGCGTATTTTTTCGATGGACAGGCCGCGGCCGTCATCGCTCAGGGAGATGGAAACACAGCCGCTGTCGTAAAAGGCCGAGAGGTGTATGGTCCCTCTGGACGGTTTTCCCGATGCCATCCGCTCATCGGGGTTTTCCAGGCCATGGTCGAGTGAATTGCGGATCATATGCATGAGAGAATCACCGATCCGGTCGATAATCTTTCTGTCCAGCTCGGTATCGCCCCCATCCACGACAAACTCGATGTCCTTGCCATGTTCAAGGGCAAGGTCCCGGACCGTGCGGCGGAGCGGATCGAACACTGTCGACAACGGTTGCATGCGCATCCGCAGCGAAGTCTCCTGCAGATCGGCGACGAGATGATCCTGCATGAGCGACGCGCCGGACATGGCCCGCAGCGACTGGCGCAAGGTGAGCTGCAGTGCGGCGCCAGCCTCGATGATATCCGCATCGTGATGTTCGCTGGTTTCCAAACGCTCAGTCACTGACTTGAAATAGCGCGTCGATGCACGTTCGATTTCCGTGAGCCGGCCAATATGCCTTCTGAATCTGCCATGCTCGGAAACGATCTCGCCCATCAGCCGGATCAGTTCATCCAGTTTGGCGGCATTGACCCTGAGATAATCGGCCTGGTGCACTTTGGCAGCAGCCGGCAGAGGTGCCGTCCCGGACGTCAACGGAGTGGCCGCTTCAGCTGAAGCGGCCGGCTGGACCTCTTGGACGGGGGCGACGGGAACCGGCGGCGCAGCCCCGGCGGCTTGAGCCAGCTCCTCGCAAAGGTCCCGCGGGGCGGCAATGGATGTATCGCCGGAGGTTATCTGCTCCAGCATCGCCGACAGGGCATCCAGTCCGCGAAAGAGGGCATCGGAGACCGGGGCGACCAGAGGGATTTTGCCGCCGCGGACCGCGTCCAGCACATCCTCCATCTTGTGCGCCAGTTCGCTGACCCCGTTAAGCTTCATCATGCGCGAGGAGCCCTTGATGGTATGGGCCGAACGGAACAGGGCATTGACCGTCTCGGCGTCCCCGGGCGTCGTCTCCAGGTTGAGCAGGCCCTCACTTATCCGGGAGCAGTGTTCGCGCGCCTCCTCAACGAAACGTGCCAGAAATTTGGATTGATCGAATGCCATGCCGTAACCCTTTACCAGCACGTCAGCATCCATCCGGACACTCCGGATGTGAAGCTGTTTGCGCTTATCCCTTTTGCGGGGCCAATAGCGACAACTTGTGCCGGCAGATAACAATGAACTGTTCCGCATTGAATGTAAGCGGAAAAAACTCCTGACCATGTTTCTGCAGCGAGCCCTTCTCCAGAATCCTGATCGTCGCCTCATAACCGCTGCGCGACCGCTTTTCGTCCAGCTGTGCAAAGCAAATCTCAGCGGTATAAAAATGGGCCAGCCAGCAGGAGGCATCCAGATAGAGCGCCTCCCTGAAACGCTTGAGGGCCTCATCGCTATCCCCCTTCTGGCGGGCGATCATGCCGAGCATCAGATAGGCCTCCAGGCAGAGCGGATCACGACCAAGTATGGTTGAGCAGATGTTTTTGGCCTCATCAAAGCGCGATACGGTCAGGAGCAGGCTCCCCTTGAGGCTGTAGGCCTTCTCGAAAGATTCGTCCTGGGCGATGACGGCATCCAGCAGGGCCAGCGCCTTGTCATACAGCTTGCTGTGTGCCAGTTCAAGGGCCACATCGAAACTGGCCTTGACATCAATCCTCAGAGGCGCCGGGGGTTGAGGAGCGCCTGCCGGGGGGCGCGCTTCCGGTATCCTGCTTTTTTTGCCGCCGACCCTGGCGGCAGATGCGGAAGCGGTTGTAACGGGCCGGCCAGCCGCCCGTACGGGAGCCTCTGGCACACGCCGGGCCGCACGGCGCTCTTCAAACACGAGCTTTGGAATTTTTCGGTAATAGAAGAGCGCATCCTTTTTCACCAAGGAAAGGATGCCCAGGTCATGATGAAATGTTTCCGATGCCCCGACCAGCAGGCAGCCCCCCTCGACAAGCAGCTCGGCAAGCCTTGCGAATATCTCCCGCTGCACCTTTCCGGGAAAATAGATGGAGACATTCCGGTACAGGATGATGTCCGGTTGCAGCATCCGCTGCGGGTAGGATGGGCCCAACAGGTTTACCACCTCGAATTCGACCATGTTTTTTACGGCATCGCTGACCTGAAAACGTCCCGAGTCGTCAGCTTCGAAATAGCGCTCAAGCAGGTACGGTTCCATGCCGCGAAACGAATTTTTGCTGTACAAGCCCTGTTGAGCAGAGTCAATTACGCTGGAGTCGATATCCACGCCGGTGATGGCAAACATGCGCTCACTGGCGGCTCCAAAGCGTTCCCGCAACATGATCGCGATGGAATAGGGTTCCTCGCCGGTGGAGCAGCCGGCACTGACGATCCTGATCGGCCGCTGGCTGCGGGCGGCCATGTACTCGGGCAGCAGCGAATCAACCATCATGTTCAGGTGGCCCGGTTCGCGGAAAAAATAGGTCTCGTTGACGGTCAGCAGTTCCGTCAGACGCAGCAATTCGCCCTGATCCCGCAGGAGCAGGTCGTGATAGCTTTTATGCGGGGCAACACCCAGCGCCCCCATCCGGCGACAGACAGCCGCGCCCAGGGACTGTTCGCGCTCGTTTTCAAAACTGTGGCCGCAGGTGCGCAGCAGCAGCTCTTTGAACGGTGCCAGGTCAACAACCTCATCCACGCTATAAGACCGTGCGGAGATCTCCATCGTCAGACCCCGCTCCGCAGCATCAGTTCGTCAGGTAGAGCGGCCAGCGCGACAACCTTTTGCACATAGCCGCGATCCACCGCCAGCCGGTTCATGCCGTAGACCACGGAACTCTTGGCATCCTGGGCAATCGTGGCGCCACCGGCCGCCAGAATGGCCTGCATACCGGCAACGCCGTCATCCCCCATGCCGCTCATTATCAGACCGATGGCCCCGCTGCGATAGGCCTTGGCAACCGACATGAGCAGCGTGTTGCAGGAGGGACGGTAATGCTGGCTGGTGTCCGGATCGCCAAGGGTTATCAGCCCCAACTCGGTAACCCTCATCGAATGTTCGGCGGGGTTGACGTAGACGTATCCCGGCTGCAGGCGGGTGCCATTGCCGGCCATAACGACCTTCAGGTCCGTTCCGCTGTTAAGCCAATCCACCATGCCCTGGGTGAAGCCTTCGGCGATGTGCTGGGTGATGACGATGGGACACGGGAAGTCTGCAGGCAGATGCGACAGTATGGCATGGATGGCCTGCGGTCCTCCGGTGGAGGCGGCTATGGCAACGATCAATTTATTCGGCACTAGGTTCTTGGCGGGGCTAACCATGACTGGTCTGCCT
Organism: Deltaproteobacteria bacterium; assembly: GCA_021779135.1. Taxonomy (GTDB): domain Bacteria; phylum Desulfobacterota; class Desulfuromonadia; order Geobacterales; family Pseudopelobacteraceae; genus CAIPTY01. Next base: position 11,552 of record JAJYBH010000062.1, on the reverse strand, counting down.
TTATCGCGGTTCCCGAGGGCCTGCAGATGGGCGGAGATATCGACCCTGGCCAGGTACCTGACTTTATGAATCAATTTCTGTATATTCACCGGGCTGATGTCAGGCTTCTCGATGACATCCAGCGCACCCTTCGATATAGCGGCAAATGCAGTGCGCACGCCGGTCAAAGCGGTCACGACCAGGATCGGGACGGGGTGTTCAGCCATGATCTTTTCAATGGCTTCCAGTCCACCCATCACGGGCATTTCGATATCCATGGTCACGATATCCGGCTTGAGTGCGGTGACCCTGGCAATGGCTTCCACACCATTTGAAGCCTCACCGGCCACAACGAACCCCCCATCCGATTCCAGGATGTCACGGATCATATCGCGCACCAGATCGCTGTCATCCACCAGCAGCACCCGTATGGCCTGTTTAATCTTCATCCCTTAGCAGGTTTCCCCGCCTGCTGCGGCAAGCCGGTCGGCGTCATCCTTGCGGACCTTGAAGGACGATACCAGTTTGTTCATCTGCCGGGAAAGTTCCAGCAGTTCATCAGTCACGCTGTTTGTGTTATGGATGGAGTCAGTAGCATGGCGGACTCCCTGTTCGATGTCCTTGAGCGCCAGCACTACCTGACTGCTGGCAATCTGCTGCTGTTGCGTGGAAAGAGAGATCTGACGGGCGGCATCGGTGGTTTCCTCTACGCCATCCACGCTCTCAATCAGCATCGATACGGTATGGGACGCGTATTCCTGGCCCTCCTGAATCAATTGAAAACTCTTTTCAGACGACATCACCAGACGGTTGACCGAATCAAGGATCTCCGTGATCTTCCCTTCAATCTCGGAGGTCGACTCGACCACGCTGTCGGCCAGACGCCGGATCTCGACCGCCACCACACCAAAACGCTTGCCGGCCTCCCCGGCACTGGCCGCCTCCAAGGCGGCGTTGAAGGCAATCAGCTTGGTCTGGTTGGCAATATTGTTGATGATTTCCATCACCTTGTTGATCTCTTTCGATTTTCTGCCCAGCTCGACGATTTCGGTAAGATTGGTCTGGATATTCTGGCTGATGTCATTGACCTTGAAACTGAGGTTTTCCACCTCGGCCGCGCCGAGTTTCGTGTCTTCCAGCGTTTTGTCGGCCCGTTCGACGACACTCTGGCTGTGCTGGGCGATCTGGCTGGCCGTAGAAGTAAACTCTTCCATGGTCGATGATATCTCCACCACCGAACTGGAAAGCTGGGAGGAAAATCCGGATTGCTGCTCAACACTGTCGGAGAGTTTCCCGGCACAGGCATGCACCCTGCCGGTCACATCCGAGAGCGTGACGACGATCTGGCGAAGATTCCCGGTCATGGTGTTGCAGACACGCGCCATTTCACCCAGCTCGTCCTGGGAATGCACCGGCACCTCAACCGTCAGGTCACCCTCGGCAACCCTGTGAGACACATCTTTGGCTGAAACGATCCCGTAGCGCACGGAGAGGTAGCAGGCGATATTCAGATAGACGCCGATCAAAAAGAGTACAAACGAGATGGACAGGTAGGTCGTCATCCGGGTACGGAATCCGGACACGCGCGCAGCGAGCAGACCATCCAGTTCACGGGCAACAACGGCATTGGCCCTGAAGACGGCCCCAGTGGCATCCTTTGCGGCTTTGGCCACGCTGGCCGGAGCGGGAGAAGGCGTGGCGACGTTTGCTGCAGAAACCGCAATAGCCCTCAGAAATACCGTAGACGAGGACTCGATCTCCTGCAGAGGTCCTTCTAAAATCACCCGCAGATTCGCATTCTTTTCGCAGGCGGCCTGAATATTCTTCTTAACCCCATCTACGAGAGTCTTGATCTGGCCGGAAAGCACAATCAGGTCGGTCCTGTCGCCAACAGATGAACCCGAGGCGCCGGTGAGACGTGACGCAATAATGTTTGCCCGCGATATCGCCTCTGCGAGGGGCGGGAGCTTCGTACTGAAGGTATCCATAAGGTAATAGCTGTCGATGTCCGGATCGAGAGTCAGGTTGGAGTTATCCGCCACCTGCACGATCAGGTTCGTCAAATCGGCGGAAACAGCATTGTGGGACTCAAACAACTGGCGTGCAGTTGACCCGCTGACACCCTGCAACCGGGACAATTTCTGCTTCAACTCCTGAATCTGCCCTTTAGGCACCAGGGGTTCGCCGCCATTTGTCTGGACACGTTCAACCTCGGCGAGCAACTGATCCGGTGAAGTGAGGGCGTTTCCTCGCTCAGATCCCAAAAGTGCTGCGCTGCGTTCTTCAAGAACACTTTCCAATAGGTTACCAAGAGGCACGGCGTACCGCACACCCAGGCGTTCCTTGCTAGAAAACTGGATCTGTTCCCGTATGTTGTTGACCAGGAAATATGAGAGCAAGGCAATTGGAACACAGAAGAAAAAAGCAGCGACAAACATCTTGCGTGAATAGGTAAGCCTGTTCATGAAACGTATTGCGGGCTGAACGATGAACATATTTTTGCACCTCCGTTAAATTACAGTCAAAGCCCCTTGTTCCGCCGAAGCAGTTGAAAATCGACCAGCAGCACCATAATCCCGTTTCGCAGAAGAATCCCCCACAGCCCCCGGCGCATGACAAAAGGCTCGACAAGGGCAGGAAACAGATGAAGATCATTCAGGCTGAATTCGACGACATCTTCCATTACATCGATAATAATCCGGTACGGCTGTCCATCAGCCGTTCTGGTGGAGATAACCGCCGGCGAGGTATAACCGTTTACCGGGGCATCATATTCAAGTTCTTCATGGAACCATAACAGATCGTCTGACTGTTCGCCGTCGTAGTCCGCAACCTCGACAATCTGTTCGGCCTCGACACCGAAATGGAGACCACCGACTGAGAACAGCAGCAGGTTGAGCCGTGCGCTCTCCAGATCGCTCATAACGTAATCAATGCCGCCAGCTTGCCGATATCGAGCAGTGATATGGTTTCTTCTCCATAATCAATCTCTCCGACCACCAGGTCGCGGGCGGGACCGTTCAGGGTCGCAAGTGGCGGGTGTATGGTACTCAGGGGTATATCGACCACATCGGTTATGGCATCGATCATCACACCGGAATGAAAATCATTCCTCACGGCCATGGCAATCAGGCGATTACCGCCTCCAGCCGGTTCTTCCCCCAGAAAATAGCGCAGATCAATGACCGATTCTATATCCCCGCGCACATTGATCAGACCGGGAAGATATTCGGGCAGACTGGGTACCCAGGAAATCTCGAAAGAGGGGAGGATTTCCCTGATATCCCTGCCATAAAACGCATACATGTTTACACCGCAGAGGAAAATAACGACCTTGACCCGCGCCTCCTCGACATCAACAACCTCTCTAGCATGCAGACGTCGCTTAAGTTCGTCCTGGACAAGTTCGCATTTGGGTTTCGAGTCGGATGTCGCCATATCGCGTTCCCCACGGCCGTCGCAAAACAAACTGGCCTCGTTAATAGTCTGATCTGACGATTAATGTATAACAAGATCCACTTAAATTAACCAGCAATATTACGTGCAATCACTACATTTATGAAAGTACGGCACGTCTCATTTTGCCCTTTTCAAACCCTTCTCTGCATGCCAGCAGATCCGGTTGACATGAACGACAAGGCCAAGCGAGGCCGTAGCGGAGCAATTACCTCTCAAGCCTGACAGACCCCGCCACGGACAGGAGCTGAAAACGCCCGCAAAGAACGCCCAAAGGCGGACGCGATAGAAGCTTGCGGTATTCTGATACAGGACTATAATGCGCATACGGAAAAGGAGGTGTTTACCCCCCTATCCCGTTCAAGGGCAGGAGACCCCTCATGACACCATTGATCCGGAACATCCTGGCCGATCTCCCGGCAGCACTGACCGGTGAGGTATTCGAGAACATTGTCACTTCGGATTCGCTTTGCATAGAACGGATCGTTTCCAACGGCCAGGCAACTGCGGAGGGAGAGTGGTACGATCAGGCACGCGACGAATGGATACTGGTGCTGGCGGGGGGCGCCGATCTGCTGTTCGAGGATGCGCACGAACCGCAGAGACTGGGCGCTGGCGATTACACGCTGATCCCCGCCGGCTGCCGTCATCGGGTGGCCTGGACCGATCCGAAGGTAAAGACGGTCTGGCTGGCGGTACATTTCGTTTCAACCCGGCATGCCGGATCCGGAGCATAACAATTGATCGAATACATTCGTCCATCACAAGGGCGCATATACTTTTTCCTGATCCTGACCACCCTCTTCTGGGGGGGCAGTTTTCTCTTCACCAAGATCGGTCTGCGCGAGATCCCGCCACAGATGTTCGTTTTCAGCCGCTTCCTGCTGGCAACGCTCATCATGCTGATCGTCTTTGCCCGACGGCTGAGATCGATGAACCGCGGCATCCTGCGACGCGGCGTCATTGTCGGCATCGCCCTGGGGCTGACCAACCTGAGTTTCGTCTTCGGCATCCAGGGCACCAGCATCTCACGCGCCGGCGTACTGAACAATCTGTTCGTCCTTTTCATCCCGTTGATCACCAGGCTCGTCTGGAAGGACCGCATCGGGCGCATCAATCTGGGCGGCATCCTCCTGGCGGCGCTCGGCATCTGGCTGCTGGCCACGAGCGGCGGGGTCGGCTTCAACCGTGGCGACCTGCTTTCGACAATCTGCGCCTTTTTCATTGCCGGGCATATCATCACGGTTTCCAAGGTACTGCGGGACGACGATGTCTACCTGATCTCCCTGATACAGTTCGCCACGGTTACCGCTATCGCCGGCATGGCCGCCTTGGCGACAACCGCGCCGCAGTTCAACGTTTCCTCCTCAGGGATCATGTCGGTCATCTACTGCGCCATCTTTCCCACGGTGATCTGCTTTACCCTGCAGAACACCTTCCAGCGTTATGTCACCCCAACCAGGGCCGGACTGATCTATACCCTCGATCCGGTCTGGAGCCTTCTGGCCGGACTGTTTGTACTGGGAGAACAGCTCAGGCCCCTTGAATGGTTGGGGTGCGGCCTGATCTTCCTGGCGGCGCTCCTGCCGCTGTCAGTGCGCTATCTGTACGAAAAGAGACTGGTGCAACGTTATGCGCCGGAGATGCCATGACAAAGCTTCGCGGCAGGCCGAGCCACGGGCGGGTGAACACACATGCCTAAGGAACTGACTCACTGGATCCTGGCCGAACGAGCCCTGGCCGGCCTGGGCAGCAACAGCCGACTGCGGGGACTCATCCGGAACCATCTGGACTGCTACCTGGGTGGAGCGGTTCTGCCGGACACGCTGCTGCATCTCTTCAGAGGCCCTCGGGCAACGAGGGCCCTGGCATTGGCCACAGGTTTTCACGACACCGCCGGCAACAGCTTTGCCCCCTTGATACGGGCGGAACAGCATCTTGCCGGCGAAATTCCGGAAGCAACCCTGGCCTGCCTGCTGGGGGTCATCACGCATATGCAGGCCGATATCGTCTTTCACCCCTTTGTCTATGCCCTGGCCGGTAACGGCGGGATCGGCCGGCACTACCGGATCGAGACAGACATCGACGTCCTCCTCCTGAGAGGCGGGGCCAGACCAGCTGTGAGACATCTGGCCGAACTGATGTCGCCGGCCACCCGCTCAGTCCTGCTTGACACCTGCGCCCTGCTTTTCGATCCCGATGGCCACTTGTCCCGTCAGGAGCTGGAGCGGGCCCTGAAACTGCACTGCCGCTTTCAAGGGTTGTATGACCGCACCTCCTGCAAACTGGCCGTCAGACTGGCAGCATTGCTGGCAGGCGCTCCCTTACGGGAACAGCAGCATCTGTTCTACCCTCTGGCGGGGTTGCGCAAAAACAGCTATATTAGTGGGGCAATGGAATGGCGGCATCCGTTCAGCGGGGAACAGCGCCAAACATCTGTCGATCAATTGGCCGACTCGGCCGTGAGGCGCATCACTACTCTATTTAAGCGCCTCGAAGCGCTCGGCTCGCTGACCGACACCCTCAGCGAAAGCCCCGGGGAAAACCTGTTGACCGGCATGTATGGCGCCTGTCTGGCAGTAACAAAAACCAAACCGGCATGTTGAGGGCTGAAGGCCCGGAACTCAGGAGATACTAATGGACCCACAAACAGCGGCACTCGCTCAAAAGGATTTTGACCAGGCGCAACTGGAACTTGAGCGTGGCAATGTGCTGGCCGCGCTGGCCTGCCTGGAACGGGCGCTGGCCATCTGGGACGACCCTCTCTGGTATTCCCGTCTCGCCTATTGCATCGCCAAGGAGCGCGGTCATCTCACCCAGGCCTTTGAACTCTGCAACGCAGCCATTGAGCATGACCCCGGCAACCCGATCCATTACCTCTATCTTGGCAAGGTCCACCAGATTGCAGCAAATAAGTACGACTCTCTTCAGACCTTGCGAAAGGGTATGTCGCTAGGCAAACTGCCCGAAATCGAAAAGGAGCTTGCAGATCTCGGGACCAGAAAACCGCCCGTTTTCCCTTCCCTATCACGGAATAACCCGCTGAACAGATACCTGGGGATCATCATGACCCGACTGAAGCTGAGATAAGAAGTTGGTCAACGCACCCATCATAGACAAGATCAAAAAGCTCCTGGCCCTGGCCAACTCCTGCAACGAGCACGAAGCCGCACTGGCAGCGGCCCACGTCCAACGACTGCTGGCAGCGCACAATCTGGCCATGGCTGACATAACCGCCGCGGAGCGCCCGGACAAAGCCGACCGGGTGGAAACTGACGTGGCCAGAACCCTTCCGAAATGGATCAGACACCTCAGTGCCGGTATCAGCAGCGCCTTCGACTGCCAGGCCATCCATCACCCCGCCACCGGCAAGATGACCTTCATCGGGATAGGAGCGGACGTGCAGGTTGCCGCCTACACCTTTACCTATCTGGATCGCACCGTCAGAAAACTTTGTGCCGGGTTTCTCAGGCAACACGCCGACATCCAGACCGCCGGACGGCAACGTGAACTGTTACGTCAGTCCTACTATCTGGGAGCTGTGTCCACCATAACCCGGCTGCTTCACGACCAGAAGAGGCAGACCCCGGTCACGCCGGGCGCACTGGTCCCGCTCAAGGAGGGCTTGATCAAACAGGCCCTCAGCGAGATCGGCCCCATCAGGACAATACACAGCCGCCGCAGCTACATCAACGCCACTGCCTACAACCAGGGACAGGCAGACGGCCACAAGGTCAGCATCCTCAAGGGTGTACAGCATAGCGCGACGCCGCCCAGGATCCTTCCGGCGGATTGAGCCGCACATCACTTAAACTCATTACAAGTCAAACATCCGCATAGTCGAACTCGGTCTTGAGTTTTTATTAGTTATGGGGTATAAAGCTTTTCCGTTCCGAAACGGTTCAGTGGAGAGGTGTCCGAGTGGTCGATGGTGCCTGACTCGAAATCAGGTGTACGGCAACGTACCTAGGGTTCGAATCCCTACCTCTCCGCCACAAAAACAATGGGTTACAGCATAAGCTGTAACCCTTTCGTTTTTCACGTACTAATAGCGTGAACGTATGCGTGAACGTTATAAGTGTTGCTAGGTATGAAATACCATGAAATTTCCTGCTTCATTTGTATTGGTTATATCAGCCTCCTCTCCACAAAAGAGCAATAGGTATCTCCGATTACAATATGATCCAGTAACCTTACTCCGATTATCTCCCCTGTTTCTTTGAGCCTCCTTGTTATCTCAATATCCTCCCTGCTCGGAGTCGGATCGCCGGTCGGGTGATTATGCAGAATGATTACCCATGTCAGAAATGATTATCATTTGCAGAGTAATATTTATTTGGGAGGAACGATTGAATACCAACTCAAAAAAAGGCTTGCTCCGAATGAAGAAGATATGTTCACTAATTTTAGATTATTGGGCTCATCAGATGAATCTAATATAATTAGCTTAAATATTAGAGGAAGAGATATTACATTCATTACATCAGTATGTTATGACTTCTTAAATGATTCTTTAGCGCTTTCACAACAGTCAGTAGATTTGGTATTCGTGCCATCTTATAATAACAACTTAGTAGAATTTTATACTACAATAAGATCATTTATTATTTGCAATCCAAGTTATGTTATCAATTGTAATAGTACTAAATATGGCAATGTAAATGTTGGTGGCAGCTCAATATGTTGCATAATGGATAGTACTCATCAAGAACAGCACTATAATAGAAATTATATTGAGACTTTGTTTGCCCCTGGTGACAACTCACATCAGATACCAGAACATATAAAGGAATATAAATTCGTTGCTGCTAATTGCAGTAAGGAACATGATCAAATATTGATTGCTAGTTTAGATGTAACTAGGCCCTATGTAATTTCCCCACGAGCAATCAGAGGTAACGACGCCTCTAATATTAGGGTGTTACACAAGGCAAATATTTGACCTTAACTTAGGTGAGCCATGTGTGGTCGCTTCGTAACAGTCATACCCTATGAGGAACTGAAGCAGATATTCGATCTAATCGATAGTTCCACCCGCACTGAGCCTCGGTACAACGTGGCCCCAACTCAAAAGATAGCGGTTGTGTGGAATACAGGTGAGCACAACTCGCTGGTTCCGATGAAATGGGGATTGATCCCTTCCTGGTCGAAGGATGCTGCTATCGCCAATCACACCATCAATGCACGGTGTGAAACGGTTGCCGAGAAACCGTCATTCCGTCATGCTATCAAATACAATCGCTGTATCATCCCTATATCAGGATTCTACGAGTGGTCACATACCGACGGTAAGAAGATCCCTCATTATATCCACCTATCTGACCGTTCACCAATGAGCCTTGCCGGTATTTGGGAGCATTGGAAGAATCCGGAAGGACAGGAAATCAAAACATTCTCGATTCTGACAACCACCTCAAACAGCCTTATCCAGCCGCTTCACGATCGGATGCCAGTTATATTGCAACCGGCAGACTACGACTTGTGGTTGAGCAAGAATATGCACAATCCGCACGAATTGGTTCACCTCTACCAGCCATACTCTGCAGAAAAGATGTCACTGTACGAAGTGTCTAAACTGGTCAACAACCCTCGCTTTGATTCCCCATCCTGTTTAGCCCCTGCCGATTTCTAACTGATAAATGTACGTTTAAGTTATTTATGGCACACTTGCCTTTCAAATCAAATATCGCATATCATATATTTCGCATATGATAAAAATAACTGTTGACAATATATTTGTGATTGGGTATTTTGAAATCAGTTGAACGAAATAATTTGTCTGGAGGAATTATGAAAGTTAGAAAAACAAAAATTTCAAAGTCAGGTGAAATTCTTAAATTCAATTCCGCTGTCAGAGAAAATATCATGGAGCATCTTCCTGAAATGCCCGAATATATACAAGCGATAGAACGGGGTTTACCCTTTTTTACAAAAGGTGAGCTTGAAGCAATTGAAAGTAAATATTCTGATGATGGAATGACATGGGATGAAATTGAATTAGAGATGTCTGGCAAGGGAATTATTCTGAAATACAGTACATTTCGAAAATATATTCAAGATGGATTAATTCCTAAAGCGAATAGATATAAATCAACCACAAAAGGTCGTGTTGCAATATACGAGTCAAACATCATAAGGAATCTCAACTTTGTATATTTCTTCTACAAAGTATCACCAACGAATAGACCTATAATAGAGTGTTTCATGGATATTGTTAAGAATCAGGACATTACGTATTGGGATGCAGTCGAATCAAATGTTGACTCTATAGAATCAAGTTCAGGATATACAAACCTGTATGTGCATTTGGCAAAAGAGATCGTCATAGGATATGACGATGTTTCTCAATCTATACAAGATACTCTTACTACCCAAAGCGACATGGAACATGTATTGACAATGCTAATAGGAATCAAAAGTAAGTTTGAAAAATATGTATCTAAAGACTTTAAATTGTTCACAGATTACCTTGAGACGCATAAGATTCTTGTCAGTGATATTCCTGAACACCTTAATAATAGGCAAACCATAGAAAAAATGAGTGGGGGGGTACAATCATGATCACAACTAAACATGCACAAGTACGTTCACAGCAACGTGGTTTTTCTCCGCTACAAATTTCCCTGATTGAAGAGTTTGGTAAGTCTGAAATAGTCGCAGGGGGAGCAACAAAAATATTCTTCGGTAAAAAAGAGTATGAGCTGGCACGGAAAGAGCTAAAGTATGTGCTTCAACTACTTGATAAAGTAAACGGTAGCTCTCTGATAGTGAGCGGAAATAATATAATCACAATGTATAAAGCATAAGCATTACAGTGACTTGCAACAATCCTAACTAACAGGAGTAATTATGGACACCTTTAACAAATTTGATGCGATTGTGAAAAATGTAGACCTGAACGCTAAAAATCAAATGTTCACTGATGAAGTTACCTCCAGAAACAATCGGTACGCTAACACAGTGCTGGCAGAGAAGAATAATCTGTTGAGAGTAATGGCAACATTAATTGCATTCAGCAACAATGCCCCATCAGATGCTGTTGGTGAAATTATTGAAGGTGGCATTTTTGAGAGGGTCTTCTACAATTTTGATTTGGATAAGGTTGCAAGTTTGAACCCAGACGATATTGTTTCAAGAGAATGGGAGCATATCAAGTCAATACGGTTCAAGAAAAAAATTGATGCGATTGTTAGGTGTGCGAAATTACTCAAAAAGAATGGTAAAGACAAAGCAACCATCGAATCAATCTATAAAAACTACAACCTTCCCAAAGATATTAACAATGAAAATGATATTTTAAAATTCTGGGAACAGTTCGATAGAATATTTGCAAGCTTCAAGAAGTCGGACATGCCATACTTCAAGAATGATACTACACTGTTACACCTGTTATTGCATTTGGGGTTTCCATGCGTCAAGCCAGACTTGATTATTATGAAGGTTGCGGCATCTCTTGGGATTGTAAAGGCAAGAGAAAATCATAATACATACAGTTCTGAGGAGAAAAAAGTAGTTGTTAAAACAATCCAGAAATATTGTTTATTGAGAAACATAAAACCGGCAGTCATGGACTTATACATATTAATTTACGGTGGTCAGAAGTATGCTCTCCGATATGTAACCAATGGGTATGTCCCGATATCAATTTAAATTATGATTGAATACTCAGTACAGTAAACAGAAAAGTGGGTCCAAAAGACGGGTCCAACTTGCCGATGTCTGGCTCTATCACCTCCTTTCACTTTTCCTTACTAAGCTTCACGGTAGTAGATTTTTGATCCTATTCCCACTGTTCCATACAGCAAAGCTGATACTCAGGGATTTGGTGAATGCGACCGTTGGCTTCGAACAGTTGGCGGAGGACGTGCACAATGCGCTGTCAAAGTAGCTCAAGATGCCGTCCCAGTGATCCTTTACCGTCCTGGACATCTTCTGGATAAGACCGATGGTGCTTTTGCTGGTTTTCTTGTGCCATTGTTTCAAGAGTGTTTCAGCCTCCTGGCGGCTTTCGGCAAAGTAGACGTTTTGAAGGTTCAGCTTGTGTGTGTATGCTTCGGTGCTTTTGAGGCTCTGGCTGGTTACTATTGCATCCAGGCGCTGTTCCTCTTCTGGAGTGA
>JAJYBH010000179.1 GCA_021779135.1 Deltaproteobacteria bacterium | reverse complement strand
TAGGTCGCCCAGTCAGACACAACCCCAGCCATGAATGCCGCCACAATCAGGTTGACCCTGCAGATGCGCAATCCCCGGAACACCAGGTAGCCGCCAAAGGAGCCCATCACCCCCATGCTGAACAGATTGGCGCCCCAGGTGGACAGGCCGCCATGGGACAGGAACAGGGCCTGGATCAGCAGTGCCACCGCAGCCACCACCACGCCCAGGGCCGGGCCGAGCAGGATCGCCGCCAGGCCGGTGCCGCAGGGGTGCGAACAGGTTCCGGCCATCGGCACCGGGATCGGCATGCAGGAGATGACGAACACCACCGCGGCGACCATCCCGACCAGAGGCTTGCTGGCTAGGTCGGCTTCGGAACGGCGCGCCAGGGTGCGCAACCCCAGCGCCAGAAATGGGGCCGAGGCGATAAACCAGAACAGGGCCCAGGAAAATGGCAGGATCCCCTCGGAGATGTGCATGGCAAAGGCATGGCCAGGCAGAAGGATGACCGGCAGAAATGCCGATAGCAGGATGATGCGGTGATGTTTCATGATACGCTCCCGTCCCCACGGTTGGAGTGTTTTTGCAAGCTTCCAGCCAGGTCTCCTGGCTCGGGGATCTCCCCTCTTCCGCGCCTTCCCACCCGGCTGGGCAGTGGCGTATGCGGATTTGGTCCTCCCTTACAGTTGCGGGGCAGCGCCGGATTTTAACCGGCTTCCCTTGGACTGGAAGTTATTGTGTGGCCTTATAACATGGCCAGGTAGCTTCTGCAAGCAGCAACAAAATTTGGGGCAATGGAGAGATTGCTGCCAAAATGCAGGTGGATATAGGAGGCCAGACAGCTGTGAAAACAGAAGCCTTCATCCGCCAGCTCCCTCCCCTGGCGGGTCACCCGGTACCGGCGCGCAATGGCATCCGGCAGCGTGCCGATCTCGGAATAGTGGAATTCGTGCCCTCGGGCAACGGTCCCGGCAGCGCCGATGATACAGTCTGCGAGCGTTTCTACCTGGCGGTAACCGAGCGCCTTGCGCTTCGGCAGCATCCCGGCCCGCGCCGGAAAGAGGCCGACAAGGTCGCCGCCATCCGCCAGCCCTTGCGAAAGGTAGATCAGGCCGCCGCATTCGGCATAGACCGGCATACCGGCATGGATCGCGGACAGAATCGCCCCCTTCATGCCGACATTCGCCGAGAGGCGTTCCGTGTAGAGCTCGGGATAGCCGCCCGGCAGGTAGATACCGGCGATGTCCGGCGGCAACCCGCAATCCGTCAGCGGCGAAAAGAAAACGATCCCGGCGCCCGCTTCCCGCAGCAGCCGCAGATTATCGGCGTAGCAGAAACAGAAGGCGGCATCGCTGGCCACGGCGATGCGGACAGGTGGTTCGACTCCGCTTTTAGGCCCGTTTTTTGGGTCCACCAACCGGGCATCGCTCACCAACCGCGTACCACCCGCCGGCTGAGCGGAGTCGAAGCCCAGCCCCGCCAACCCCTCCAGATCCAGGCAGCCTTCGGCCATCTCCGCCAGTCGATCGACAAAACCGGTCGATAACGGGTTATCCTCGGCTGTCACCAGACCCAGATGACGCGAAGCGATTGCCAGGGAATCGTCCCGGAGAATACAGCCGAAGACGGTCAGCCCGGGCAAGGCGACGGCCAGCGACTCACGCAGGAGTTGGCCGTGGTACTCGCTGCCCACATTGTTGAAGATCACCCCGGCCAACCGGACCTGCGGGTCGAAATCGGCAAAGCCCTTGACCAGGGCCGCCGCGCTGGCCGCCATGCCCCTTGCGTTGACCACCAGCACCACCGGCGCACCGGTGATGGCGGCGATCTGGGCGCTGCTCCCCTCGCCGGAGGAAGAACCGATGCCGTCGAAGAGCCCCATAACCCCTTCGATTACCGCGACATCGGTCCCGCCCGAATGAAGGCAAAAGGTATCCTTCACAAATTCTGCCGGGCACATCCAGCCATCCAGATTGATGGAGGGACGTCCGGTCACCAGGCTGTGATAGCCGGGGTCGATAAAATCGGGACCGCATTTGAAAGGGGCCACCTTCAGCCCGCGACGGGTAAACGCCGCCATGATCGCCAGGCTGACGGTAGTCTTGCCGCTGCCGCTCTGGGGAGCGGCTATCAGGAAGCCGTTGTTGCTCACCGCAACGCCCTTCGTGACCCGCCATACTGGAAGAACGCTATCAGATGAAACTCATCCTTGCTGAAGCCCTTGGGAAAACCGCCCACCGGACCAATCAGCTTGAGTGTCCGAAACACCTCGTCATCCAGCACCTTGGAACCAGAGCTTTCCAGCAAATGCACACCGGTTATCTCACCGCGCCTGTTGAACGTAATCCGGACCGGAGTAATGCCCTCGATGCCCTTCATGGCCGCCTCCTGCGGATAGCGCCAGACACCATAGACCGCCGTTTCAAAACGGCGCAGAAACGAGCCGAACAGGATATCATCGCTATTCAGAAAACGGGTGTCCCCTTCGGCAATATCTTCCTCGAATTTGCGGCGGTAACTCTCCTCAAGCGCGGCCATACGGTTGGCGCTGGGAAAGAGCTGCGACATCTGCGTCTGTGGATTGGCGGGAGCCTTCGGCTTCAGCAGGGCCGAGGCCGATGAACCGGGTATGACCGGGGTGGCGCGGGGAAGGGCTTGCGATGCCTCTCGCTGCCGGGCCTGCTGTGGCGCAGGTGGCGGGCGCACTTTAGGTGGCGCGCTGTTATCGGTGGTTTCGCGGCCACGCGGCGCTGTTTCACGCGGGACGCGGACACGACGCTCCGACTTGCGCTGCGTTTCCTGCTGACGGGGCTGCTCCGGTACCTTCAGATCCGGAACCTGCTGCAGATCGACAAATATCGGCTCTTTCGGCGGGGGGGTCTCCCGCGGCAGGTAATACAGCAGGGCGCCCACTCCGACATGCAGCAGAATCGAGAGGACCAGCAGATAGAGAAATGATTTTTCTATATAGCGTTCAGACATAACTGTCGGGCATCCGGTTTACTGGGTGCGGTGCTGCTGATTCTGTCATCGAGAGTCCTTCATGACGCTTATGCTACGGGACAGGCTGAAATTCGCGGTCGAACATGCGTACCTGTTCATCGCCCTTTCCTGTCTCCTTGCGGAGGAACGACAGGATTTCCTTGAGACTCTCCAGGATAACCGCTTCAGCCTTGGGGAACTCGGACGGATCAAGCTCCAGGGTCACCGTGCTCTGGTAATCGGTGTTCCGCAGGTGATTGAGAAAACGGGTCAAGGGCAGGATACCATGTCCGGGCAACAGGTGCTCACGGCCATGGCCATAGTCGGAAAAGTGTATATTTCGGATGCGGCCCGACTCGTAACACAGGTAGAAGTCATTGATAAAGTTGGCCTTGCCCGATCCCATGTGGGTACAGTCGAAGGTCAGATAGAGATTGTGCTCGTGAATGAAATCGATCAGGTGCCGGGTATTGGACAGAATATGGGGGTTAATTTTGTATTTGCCGACCCAGGGCATATTCTCCAGGGTTACGGCAACCTGCCCGTCACGCCCCACTTCTTTCTGGAAATCACGGACACTGTAGAGCCAGCGCCAGAAACCGACCTCCAACCCCATCCAGGAAGGCGGATGGAAATTTACCAGGGGAATGCCGCGATTCGCCGCCAGCTCGATACTTATGCGCAGGGACTCCATCTGGCTGCCCCATCCATCCAGCGACATGAAAGGGGCATGGATGGAGTGGATGGTGATGATCTCCTGCAGTTCGGCAACGAGTTTTGAAGGGTTGGTCTTCTGGAAATCCTGATTGATGATAAGCTCGACGCCGTCGAAACCCGCTTCCGCCGACAGCTCGCAGACCTTTTTCAGCGGCAGGGTAAACAACGACCCGGTTGAAAGAGTGATCATCATGGCGGATCACTCCCCCACGCCGCTGAAATTGATACCGACATGGCGCTGGATGTTGCCGATTGTTTCAAGCGCTTCGCGCAGAGCTTCCTGTTCAGCCACGTCCATCCGCTCGACATCCAGGAAAAACGGCGCCCTGTTCGTCCAGTCGGGCTGCATTTCCCGCTCCCGGATCAGGCAGAGTTCGTGGAGGGCGTGCCAGGCCAGCAGCAGGCGCTCGGCCATATCAACGTTCAACTCACGCCTCCAAAGGAGCTCGCGGACGCGCGAAGGGGTAGCCATGGATTCGATGTTTTTCAGCAGGGCAAGTGCCGAGAGCGATGCCGAGAGCGGTTGCAGGGCGTTCTCGGACAGGGCAAAGCGCCCACGGTACGGGCCTTTTTTTTCGAAGCGGAGGCCGCCCATGATGCGGATGCCGTTGGAAAGCGACGTGACACGGGAAACAAGATTTTTCACGGCCAGCGGACTGGCGGCAAGCACGGACAGAGAGTTTTGACGGAAGCCGGAAGCCGCATCCGCGGCTTCGACAAGCGTGGTCTGGTCTGTCAGACGCAGCATTTCAATGATCTCGCTGGCATCAGCCCGCCCGGCAACACCGGCCAGTCGCTGCCCCCACTCTGACAGGCTGCCGCGCCACTGGCTGTTGCGCGGGGTGACAACCTTGTCAACTAGTAGTCCGCAGGCTTCAAAGTTCTCGTGAAGCTGGGTCGCGTAGCGCTGGATAAGCGCCTTTTCCTCATCACCGGCCAGCCCGTGAACGAGCATGAGTTGGAGCGGGCAGAATGGCGTAAATTCCTGGCGGCCGGCCGGCCCAAGAGCTATGAGCGCCAGGCCGGGCATCCGGGGGGATGAGTGGCCGAGGTTTGCGTACGAGCACCGGCTGACAGACCCGGCCAGTGCCTTGAGAAACTGCAGACTGAACTCGTAGAAGGAGGTCGCGGAGCGGTGGAGGTCAAAATGGTCGTAGAGTCCCGC
>JAJYBH010000178.1 GCA_021779135.1 Deltaproteobacteria bacterium | reverse complement strand
CCTGGAAAAGGCCTTTTCCAAAAAGAGCCTGACACTGCTGGACAGGAGCGAACCGGACCCGTTTGTGCGTGACCTGCGCCAGTTCGGCTACGAGTTCTTCAAAAACAGCGCCCAGATGCCGGGAGGCGTGGACAACCTGCCGGTCGGCAACGATTATATCCTCGGGCCGGGTGACTCCCTCAGCCTGAATATTTGGGGGGCCATCAATGCCCGCTATGATCTGACTATCGACCGCAACGGCGAAATCATGATTCCGAAGGTCGGCGCGCTCAAGGTGTGGGGGCTGTCGTACGCACAGGCGCGGGATGTCGTCAACAAAGCCATCGGTCAGTATTACAAGAACTTCGAGATGAACCTGACGCTCGGGCGTTTGAGATCGATCCAGGTTTTCGTGGTTGGCGAGGTCGAGGCGCCGGGCAGCTATCCGGTCGGTTCTCTGTCCACGGTCATCAACGCACTTTCGGCAGCCGGCGGACCATCGAAAAATGGCTCGTTGCGCACGATCAGGATCACGCGCAGCGGGCAGGCGCCGCTGGAGGTCGATCTCTACGACATGTTTCTCTCCGGAGACCGCAGCAAGGATATACGTCTGCAGAGCGGCGACACGGTCTTTGTGCCGGTGATCGGGTCGGTGGTGGCCGTGGCCGGTGAGGTGCGCCGTCCGGCCATTTACGAAATCAAAGGCCCCATGACATTGCCGGAGGTTCTCAAGATGGCCGGTGGTGTGACAGCGACCGGTTATACCGGCCGCATCCAGGTCGAGCGGGTGATCAACAACAGCTCGCGGGTGGTCCTCGATTACGGCGCGAAAGGTGAAAGTATCGATGCGGCGCTGGGTGGTGTCCAGATCATGGATCGTGATATGGTCAAGGTGTTCCCCGTGCAGGAGGCGACCCGCCAGGTGGTCAGCCTGAAGGGGAATGTGGTGCGCCCCGGCGGTTACCAGTACCGGAAGGGGATGCGCCTGACCGACCTGATCCCCGGTTATCAGACCCTGCTGCCCGAATCGTACCTGGAATCGGTTGAGATCACCCGCCTGGCCCCGCCTGATTTCCACAGGGAATTGTTGACCGCCAACCTGCGCCGGGCTCTGGAAGGGAGTGAGGCCGACAATATCCCCTTGCAGGAGCAGGACACCGTCAAGGTCTTCTCGCGCTGGGAGATGGAGGAAAAGCCGCAGGTGTCCGTGAATGGCTCGGTGGTCAATCCCGGCACGTACCCCTATTACCCCGGCATGACGGTGCGCGACCTGATAACGGCCGCCGGCAGTCCCAAGCGCAACGCCTTTCTGGAGACCGGGGAACTCAGCCGCATCGTGGTTACCGGCGACAAGGCCAATCCGAGCCGTCTCACCCTGGACCTGAACAAGGCCCTGGCCGGCGATCCGGCCCACAATCTGCCCCTGCAGCCCGACGATGTCCTGATTGTGCGCGGCGTAACGGACTGGTTCGATGCTGCCGACAAATTTATCACCCTGAAGGGGGAGGTCCGTTTTCCGGGGGTCTATTCCGTGGCACGGGGGGAAAAATTGAGTTCTGTGATCGCCCGGGCCGGCGGCTACACCGAGCGGGCCTATCTGCGCGCCGCCAAATTCCTGCGCCGCTCGGTGCGCGAGACCCAGCAGAAACGCATGGACGAGGTTGTTGCCAGGACCGAGAAGGAGATTTTCCAGAAACAGGCATCATTGGCCTCAATATCTTCTTCAAAAGATGAGCTTGAAGCTACCAAGGCCTCGTTGGAAGGGCTGCTGAAGAGTGTTGAGATGATGAAGACCCTGAAGGCAGAGGGGCGCGTGGTGATCCGGCTGGCCGCGCTGGATGAGATGCGGAAGAGCAGCTTTGATGTGGTGGCCGAGGGCGGTGATGAGTTGGAGGTGCCTACCCGGCCAAGCGTTGTCAATGTGATGGGGCAGGTCTATAACCCGATCTCCTTTGTCCATCAGCCGGAGTCTTCCGAGGTGGGTAGCTATCTGAAAAAGGCGGGCGGCCCGACCAATGAAGCCGATACATCCGAGATGTATATCATCAAGGCCGACGGCACCGTCTACAGCCGCCAGCAGTCTTCCTTCGGACTGCACTGGAGCGATGACGAACGCCGCTGGACTTTCGGCAGCTTTACGGCATCCATGCTTGAACCGGGGGATACCCTGGTCGTGCCGCAGAAGATCGAACATGTCGCCTGGATGCGGGAAATAAAGGATATTACTCAAATACTGGCGAATGTTGCCCTTACGGCAGGCACAATGCTGATTGGTTTGAGATAGGGGCGTATTTTACCATGAACGAGCAGCCATACATAAATACAACAACAGAGAGCGACGACGAGGACGAGATCAACCTGCTGGAACTGCTGCGGGTGATTGTCAGGCGCAAGATGCTGATCATCAAGGTCTGCTCGGTTGCCGTGCTGTTGTCGGTCTGCCTTTCGCTGACCATGAAAAACACCTATAGCGCCACCGCGACGTGTTATCCCCCTCAACGGGAATCACCGCTCGGCGCCTTTGCCTCCATATTGAGCCAGTCGAATGCAATCCAGGCCCTGGGAGGGATGGGGGGGACTGCCGATGTTTATCTGGCCATCATCAAGAGCCGCACCGTGGTTGATGCCGTCGTCAAACGCCTCGATCTGCAGAAGGACGGCGACAGGACGATCAGTTTCGAGGCGGCCCGGCGGGCGGCCATGGGAGCGGTCAAGTTTGAGACGGCCAAGAATGGTCTTCTAACGGTGACCGCCAAGAGCAGGGACCCGCAGAAAGCCGCCCTGCTGGCCAATACCTTCGTGGATGAGATGATTCGCCGCAGCGTGGCCCTGTATCTGACCAAGGCCGGAGTCGAGCGGCATTTTCTGGAAGCCCGCATGGATACGGTCAAGGTGGATCTCAAGAATGCCGAGAGTAATCTGAGGGATTTCCAGGAGAAATACAAGACGATCAAGGCCGATGCCCAGGCCTCGGTCGCCATTGAAGGGATCGCCCGCCTGAAGGCCGAGATTGTAAGCAAGGAGGTGCAGTTGGCGACCCTGCGTAATTCCATGACCGACGAGAGCAGCGAGGTGAAGGCGCTTCAGGCGGGGATCGCACGCTTGAAGAGTCAACTGGGGACCATGACCGGCAGTGGCGGGAAAGAAAGTGTCATTCCCGCGGCCGGCAATCTTCCGGGCATTGGCATGGAATATCTGCGGCGATTGCGCGAGGTGAAGATCCAGGAGGCTGTCTTTGAACAGTTGTCCAAACAGTATGAACTTGCCAGGATAAATGAAGCCAAGGATTCCAGCAGTGTCCAGATCATTGACGAGGCTATTCCGCCGGCCAGGAAAAGCGGCCCCAAACGCTCACTGATTGTCATTGGCGCAACATTTGCCGCCTTTATCTTCTCCCTGGGTATTATATTTTTCCAGGAATATCTCTCCAAGCTCTCCCCCGAGGATGCTGAAATCTTCCGGGAGATCAAGCAGTCGCTCCGTTTCAGGAGGCGGGCCTCGTAAACGGCTCCCGCGTTTACTGCGTCAAAATCTGCAGCAAGGCAAAGAAAAAGGACCCGGGCAATTGCCTGGGTCCTTTTATTTATTGGTGCGCCAACACTCATGAATATGATAACTGGGAGGTTACTTTTGTTCTGTAAAAAAAACACTAGTACCATGTAACAGCTATAATTTCGGATAAAGTCGCGTCAGCTTGATCCGAGCTTCTGAAGTCGTGAACTGCCAGTTGATTTTTCTTGTGCTGTTGTTACGGTCTTTTTCCCAAGCGGCAACCTCAGCCTGCATGGTTGGCATATCCGGAATCCGCCGATCAAGGCACTGCCCTTTAAGTACGCTGAGCTCAATCTCAGCCATATTCAGCCAACTACCATGTTTGGGTGTGTAATGTATCTCAAGTCGCTCAGCCAGCCTTCTGGCTTCTTTCGGTTCAAAAGTTTCGTAGAGTGAGGCAATACCGTGGGTATTCAAATTATCCATAACCAAGCGAACCTTGATCGCTTCCGGATAGCGCTCATCGAGCATCTGCTTGATCTGCAACGCCCAATCTTTTCTGGTTCGGCGTTCCGTTATGGCAACATGCCTTTTGCCGCCCAACGGCTCAACCTCCATAAAGATTTCCGCCACTCCATTTCGGACGTATTCATCGTCAACGCGTTTCGGGTGTCCCGGCTTGCAGGGTATCGGATCTCGGACTTCGCCGATCATCTGCTTGCAGGACTCATCCATGCAGACAACCGGGTAGTCAGGATCGTACGGCAGATGATAGACCTCCAAAACATCCTCCATGCAGGCTACAAATGCTGCGCTTCCTTCTGGAGGGATTTTCCAGTATTTGCTGCGGTGAGGCTGAAGTTCGTTTTTTTTAAAACCCGCTGCACGGTCATATGCGATACGGATTCTGCAAATTTCAGTTCTACCGCTTTGTCGGCAAGGAGCCTGACGGTCCAACGATTATGCCCCTCAGGAACATCTGAACAAGCCATGGCGATCAACCTTGCCTCAAAGGCTCCGTCAAAAGTGACTTCTCGTGGCGGCTTCTCCCTTGGCTTTCTCTCAAGCGCCGCTTCGAGGCCATCTTCAACAAAGCGCTTCTTCAGGTGTTCAATTGTCCGACTGGTCACTCCAAGTGCTTCTGCCGTATCGGCAACACCCCATGCGGGACCACCTGCACCCGCATCGGAGAGCAACAAAGCACGGGCGTGGATAAATCGCCTTGCATGGGTCTTGCCGCGTTTGGTTAAAGCCTCAAGTTCTTTGCGTTCCTGCTCGGTAAGGGTTACTCGGTATCTTGGCGACATGGCGGCCTCCTTGAATGAGTTACGCCAGTATGCCATAGGTTGATGAATAACGAAATATTAAATGTTACGTGGTACTAGTTACTGTTTCCATATTCATTATGGGTA
>JAJYBH010000177.1 GCA_021779135.1 Deltaproteobacteria bacterium | reverse complement strand
GTCTCACGACGGTATTGGATTCAAATTCAGGGGACTTGCACCCCATAAGTTCACGCCCATGACGGGCGTACACCAAGCAGTTTGACACCGACCGGGCGATAAGGCCACCCGGACGGGTCAACTGCTGCCCCGTTGGGCTTGATTAGCAGCAAATCAGAGAGAAAATTCCATGAGCAAAGTGAAAAACATCCACATCAGAAACTGCACCGCCGAATCCCTGATTTTTTCCAGGCAGGCCGGGGAAAACAGCATTGAAGTGCGTGTTGAGGATGAGACTGTCTGGTTGCCGCAAAAGCTGATTGCTGCGCTGTTTGATGTGGATATTCGAACTATCAATGAACATTTGGGCAACATCTATCATTTCGGTGAACTGCATCGGGAGGCAACTGTCCGGAAATTCCGGATAGTTCAAACAGAGGGCAGGACCGGCTGCTTGAAACGGACTTTGATAAACAGATCAAGCGGCTGTTGGAAAATCGAGAAAAATCTTGAGAAAAAATCGCATGCCCGAATGTATTGATCTATGAAGCAATACCTCCCCATCGACGAAATCCTCCCGGAACTGCTGCACTCGCTCCAATCCAACTCCACCTGCGTCCTGCACGCCCCGCCGGGGGCCGGCAAGACCACCCGTGTCCCCCTGGCCCTGCTCGAGTTGATTCCTGCCGCCGCCGGTAAGATCATCATGCTGGAACCGCGCCGCCTGGCAACGGTCTCGGCTGCCCGCTGGATGGCGCGCAGCCTGGGTGAGGATGCGGGGCAGACGGTCGGCTATTCGATCCGCTTCGACAGCTGCTGCGGTCCACACACCCGCGTCGAGGTGGTTACCGAGGGGATCCTGACCCGCCGCATCCAGAACGATCCGCTACTGGAAGGCGTGGCCATGGTGATCTTCGATGAATTCCATGAGCGCAGCATCCATGCCGATCTCGGTCTGGCGCTCTGTCTGGATGTGCAGCGCCAGGTGCGGGGAGACCTGAAGATCCTGGTCATGTCGGCCACGCTGGATTGTGAGCCGCTGGCCCGTTTGATGGGTGCCGCGCCGGTACTGAGTTCCACCGGGCGGTCGTTTCCGGTACGGGAGGTCTATCTGGGGGAGCAGCCGCATGGCCGGCTGCCTCCACGGGTGGCCGCCGCTACCTTGCGGGCCCTGACGGAAACCGAGGGCGATGTCCTCGTCTTTCTCCCCGGCGCCGGGGAGATCCGTTCCTGCGCAAACCTCCTCTGCGAGGCGGGGCTTGAGCAGCGCGGCATATCCATTCATCCCCTGTATGGCGATCTCCCCTTCGTGCAGCAGCAGGCCGCCATCCAGCCCGGAAAGCAGCGCAAGGTGGTCCTGGCCACCAGCATCGCCGAGACCAGCCTGACCATCGAGGGCGTGCGGACGGTCATCGACTGCGGGCTGTCGCGGCGAGTCCGTCATGATCAGGCGAGCGGCATGAACCGGCTGGTGACGGTGCGCGAATCCAAGGCCTCGGCCGAACAGCGCCAGGGGAGGGCCGGGCGGCTCGCACCGGGGGTCTGCTATCGGCTCTTCAGCCAGCATACCTATCAGGCCATGACTCCCCATACCCCGGCGGAGATCATGGAAAGCGACCTCTCGCCGCTGATGCTTGACCTGGCCTCCTGGGGTGTCAGCGATCCGGCCGCGCTTTCCTGGCTTGATCCGCCGCCTCTCGCGGCCCTGTCCGTGGCGCGCCGGTTGCTGGTCGAATTGACCGCGCTGGACACCGCCGGACGGGTGACTCCGCTGGGCAGGGCCATGGCCCGCCTGCCGCTCCATCCACGGCTTGCCCGGCTGCTGCTGAAGGCGCGGGATATCAATTGTCCGGATTTGGGCTGCGATCTGGCCGCGCTGCTCTCGGAGCGCGACATAGTCCGCCACAGCGCGGGCGGCAACGTTGCCGGCAGGAATATCACCATGCTTGACGAGCGTCTCGAACTGCTGCGGGAGTGGCGTACAACGGGGAGGACAGGTGAATATCTCGACCGGGGAGCGCTGCAGGCGGTCGAACGGGTTTCCGGCCAGTTGCGGCGTCTGCTGGGGAGAGGCGGGCCGGCAGCGGATGCGTGCGCTTCCGAGCCTGTCAGCCGTCTGCTGCTGGCTGCCTACCCGGACCGGGTTGCCCGGTTGCGCGAGGCGGATGGCGGTCGCTATCTCCTGGCCAATGGTCGCGGGGCCCGTCTGGCCTCGGCATCCGCCATCAACCCCGCTCCATGGCTGCTGGCACTCTCTGTGGGCGGTGGCGAGCAGGCCGAGGGGCTCATCCATCTGGCCGAGACGGTAACGGAAGAGGTGCTGCGGGCTGAGCTGGGACAGAGAATCGACACGCGGGACGAGATCGTCTGGGATTCCCGTGAAGGCCGTATAACCGCTTCCAGGGGGGAATTCATCGGAGCGGCGTGTCTCTCGACAACAACATTTTCACCCGGCGCGGAGGCCATTTTGCCGGCCATCATCGCTGCGGTGCGTGACTCGCAACTGGGACTGCTCACCAGGGACGACGCGCTGTGCCAGTTTCAGGCACGGGTGCTGCTGTTGCGACGGGTATTCCCGGGAGACGGCTGGCCGGACCTGAGCGACGTCGCGCTGCTGGATTCATTGGAGAGCTGGCTGGCTCCGTGTGCCCGCGGCGTCCGCACTGCCCAGCAGCTTTTGGCAATCGATTGTGCCGCCGCGCTGCGTTCCCTGCTCGACTACCGTCAGCGGCAGGCGCTGGATGAACTGGCGCCGACCCATCTGTTGGTGCCCAGCGGGTCGCGGATCAGGCTGGATTATTGCTCCGGTGAGCTGCCGGTGCTGGCGGTCAAGCTTCAGGAGCTGTTCGGTCTGGCCGAAACGCCCACGATTGCCGGGGGGAGGGTGGCGGTGCTGTTGCACCTCCTGTCGCCTGCCGGGCGTCCCTTGCAGGTGACCAGGGATTTGAAGGGTTTCTGGGATGGCTCCTACCATCAGGTTAAGAAGGAGATGAAGGGACGCTATCCGAAACACCCCTGGCCGGATGACCCCTGGAGTGCGCAGCCGACACGCCGGGCAAAACCCAGGGGCACCTGAATTTCAGCATATTCTTCCTATGGCTTTCCATCAGTACGACACGCTGTATGCGTCACTCCAGCAGAACCTGCCCCAAATTAGTCCCGCCCCCGATGCTCATTTGCGCTATACTATGAGAGTGAATTACGTGGTTGCGCAGCGGCGGTTACAGGTAGTTTCCGCAGGTCTCGTTATCGTGAACAGTGTCGCGGCACAGAGTGTCCCGAGAAAGGAAGGTGACGTTATGACAAGGTATCTGGTACGGGAGAGCCTGGCACTTATCGCCAGCCTCTTTCTCTTTCTGGCTCCGGTGATTGGCCATGCGCAGACGGAACAGGCAGCGGTTGCACCTCCTCCGGTCGAGCAAAAGCTGATCCGGGAGGGAACGTTCGCGCTCCAGTTGTTACCGGTGTTTTCCCTCGAAGCCACTGACGATGAGGCTGAGGCCGAGAGCCGCCTGGCGGATGTCGGCATCATGCCGAACAATGGCTGGGTCGCCGATTACCCGGTAACGCCGGACATCATCGCCGAACTGCAGAAATCGGTCAGCGATGCCGCCGATGCCGGAAAATTGGCCATGAGTCGTGAAGCGGCCCTGAAGAAATTCGAGGAAGCCAAGAAAAACATGGGGTTAATGATCGAGACCTACAGTGATACTGCCGCTGTTGCGTGCAAGCCCCCCAAATGCGAAAATTATCCGGATCCGACGATCATCAACAACTATTACACGGAAGAAGGTCCGCCGGTGGTGACCTATTACGCGCCTCCTCCGGAGTATTACTATCTCTATGACTGGGTAGAATCCCCGTTCTGGTGGTACGGGTTCTGGTTTCCGGGATTCTTTGTCCTCAACGACTTCCATCGCCCGATCGTCATTCGCGGCCGGCCCTATTTTGTATCGAATCATTTCAACGATATCAGAAGGCACCGGGTATTCCGGATTGATCCGCGAGATCGGTTCCGGGGACGAACCTTTTCCGGCATCGGCGTGACCAATCCGAGGGGGTTCCTTTCAACCGGCGTACCGGGAAGCAGCCGGGTGATCTTCAACAATTCCCACCGGCAGTCGCCGACGTTCGGCAGGCCGGCGCCGCCATCCACCCGAGGCAACAGATCATTCACCGCCCCTTCGCGTGGTCGAGGCTTTACCGGTCAGCCGTCACGAGGAGGCCGGGATTTTAGTACGCCTTCGCGGGGAGGCAGATCGTTCAGTGCGCCTTCCCTGGGCGGCAGAAGTGCTGGCGGCGGTGGTGGCGCAATACAAAGGAGAGGGGGAAGGTAATACCGGTCTCCGAGTATTACCCGGTAAACCTCCTGTTGAATGGGTGACTGAAGGATGTCGCCCTCAAATAGAATCTGTCCCTTTTTAGGTTGTCACGCGCGCTTCGGTTAGTTGTTGCCGCTGTTCTGTGCCCTGATCTTTGCGTTGGGGCTGATTTCCAGCTGTACACGCCGGTTTAGGGCGCGATTTGTTTCAGTATCGTTGGGAACCGCGGGTCGGCTTGATCCGTAGCCGATTGCCGTCATCCTGGAACCGGGTACGCCGCTGGCGACAATAAGTAAGCTTGTTGGGAGAAGTGGGGTGCTATAGGCGCTGCTGGTCACTTTCGAGGTCACTATAATGGCGTCATAAAAAAACCAGATTACAGAAAAAAACTGTAACCTGGTGCAATTGTTGGCGCGCCTCACGTGACGAAAATCAGTAGTGGAGTCATGTCATGGATATCGACGAATAAACAGCAGGTTATGGGTTGATTTCCTCGGGGGCAGCAAGACCATCTTGCCGTCTTTCATGCACACGACAGAGTTGCCGGCCTGCTTGTGCTTTAGCAGTGCATCATGAATAGCTGTTGCCATGGCCTGCTTGATTCTGTCCTTATCGGCAAGA
>JAJYBH010000176.1 GCA_021779135.1 Deltaproteobacteria bacterium | reverse complement strand
CTGGACATCGCCCTCCTTGAACTGCCGGCTGGCGGCCAGCAGGATCTGGTCGCGCGCCAGTTCCGGTTTTGCATACAGAAACGCCATGACATCCTGCAGCTGATCGCGAAAGCCGAAGGCGCCGCCAGACTGGTAAAAAGCGGAGCGCCCCCAGATGCGGCAGCTTAAGGACTGGTACTGGAGCCAGCGGTTGATCAGCAGGTCGGCGGCCAGCTCCGGGGTGTGTACCTCAACGGTTCCCAGCAGCCCATCCCACCAGGACCTGGTCTGGTCAAAGGCCCGCTCGAATGCCAGGTCCTCCCGGTAAGCATGCACCAGCTCCCTGGCTTGTACCACGGACCCGGCCTGCCCCAGCATGCAGGTGATATCGCGAACTTCGCCGGGGTTCATGTCAATGAGAGTGCGTTGTACCCCGCACGGGTCCAGCCCGGCCCCGGTCCTCTGCGGCAGCCGGGTCAGTTCCATGGCGGCCGGGACAGCCAGTGTGCGGTTGCGGCCGATGAAGGCGGTGCGGTCACCGCAATACGAGTCTGCCGGGGGGGTCATGGCCACAAAGGCCACCCGCTCGCCGTACTCGGGATGATAGCGGTTGTGCGCCAGCAGGGCCTGGGCTTCTTCATCCCAGTTGGTGATGATATGCATCTGGGAGTTTTCCCGGTTCTCGCCCAGGGTCAACTCCACATAATAGGAAATTGAAAGCCGCCGCCGCCGGGGAGAGGCGTTAGTGAGCCGCAGGCGCTGCAGCTTGACCGGCTCACCACCGCTGTCATTCACCGGTACGAAGACGGTCAGTTCCTGCTCGATGCCATGGCTGTTATGCTCAAAGACCGTATAGCCGGCACCGTGCCTGGCGCGATAGGCGGACTTCTCACGAATCGGCGATGCAGTCGGCGACCAGAATTCACCGTTTTCCTCATCGCGGATGTACAAGGCCTCCGAGGCCGGATCCAGCACCGGGTCGTTGGACCAGCCTGTCAGGCGATTGCGCTGGCTGTTGCCGTACCAGCTGAAGCCGGATCCGGTTTCACTGACCATGGCGCCGAAGGTCGGGTTGGCAATGACATTCACCCAGGGAGCCGGGGTGTTGGTGCCGGGTCCCAGATAGATCACGTATTCATGTCCGTCCGGGGTAAAACCGCCCAGACTGTTGAAGTAACTCAACTCCATGAAGGGGAGCGGTGCCGAAGGCTCGCGAATGGTGCGTTGCCGGACCAGTCGTTCCATCAGCTCGGGCGGCTCCACCGGGATCCCCAGCTGCTGTGGCAGTGTACCGCGTGCCGCCACCAGCACGACGCAGGCTGCGGACTTGAGGAGCGTCAGGTCCGCCTCAGGAATCAGAGCCGCACTCTTCAGGAAGACAGCTCCCGTCCGATCAGCGGACAGCGGCAGGGTATGAGCCTGTATCAACTGCTGCAGCCGCTCCTGGAGCGGCCTCTCATAGCTTCCGGCCTCCTCGTTGAGGATCACCAGATCGGTCGGCAGGCCATGCATCCACCAATAGGTGTGGGCCTGAAGCATCTGCCGGACCAGTCCGAGTTCCCGCGCTTCGCCTACGGTGACCAGGACCAGCGGCAGGTCTCCCGAAATGGCATAGGCCCACAATCCCGCCTGCCCCTTGCTGTTCTCGGACAGGCGATCAGCAGGTGCCCGCAGCAGGTGATTGGGGAACAGCAGATGACTTGCCAGTTGCTGGAAACGACGTGCTTCGTCGGAATGGATATGCAGTACCTGCAACTGCTGCTGGGCCGAGTCCCAGGCGAAATCCATGGCCCGTTCGTTTGCGTGCGGGTCGCGGTACTTGTCCATCAACAGCAGGACCTGCTCGCGAGTCGCTCCGGCAGCCAGTACCAGGCACAACTGGACCCGTTCTCCCGGCTCCAGGGTCATGCTCCGCCGCAGGCCCAGCATCGGATCCAGGACAAAGCCCTGGCTGTTGCCGAGAGCCTGTACGGCCCCCATGGGATTGGCCAGGGTCCGTCCGCGGCCGATGAAGCGCCCCCGGTCTGTTTCGAACTGCCAAACCTCTTCTTGCACGCTGCCACTGCCTGCCTGTTGAAGAGTCATGCAGTGGGCCACATACAGTGGTTGTTCGTTCTCGCTACGCGCCCGCCGGTAGGCGAGCAGCACCTGCTGATCGGGGAGCGCTTCGGTCTGGATGAACAGCTTATTGAAGGCCGGGTGCTGGCGGTCCGCGTTGTGGGGTGCCATGGAGAGTTCAACGTAACTGGTAAGGTTGAGGCTGCGGACGCGGGTCGATCTGTTGATCAGGGTGATCCGGCGTACCTCCAGATCGTCTTCCGGGGAGACGACCACCTCGGTTTCCGTGTGGATTCCGTTGTCTGCACGGCGGAATACGGCCCGGTCGAGGGCAAAGTTAGCGGAATACCCTTTCACCTTTCCGCCGACCGGGTGATAGGTGCTGGACCAGAGTCGATCCTGATCTTCTTCATGGATATAGCAGAAGGTCCCCCGGCTGTCGCAGGTCTGATCCGAACGCCAGCGGGTCAGTTCCTGTCCCCCCCACTGACTGTAACCGCCGCCGCTGTTGGTGATCATCACGCCATAGCGGCCGTTGCTGAGCAGCAGTGTCCTGGGTGTGGTTGTATGGGGGGTGGTAAAGGTAATTCCCGCCGGTGCGATCAGGTCGTCGCCCAGAAGCGGTGGTCTGCTCTGCCGAGACGAAGTCAACTGCAGCGGTGGCAGGGTCGGGATGCGCTCCTGAAGCAGGGCCTCAAAGGCACGCACCCGTGGATCGCCATGGAAACGGCGTGGAAAGGGATTGTCATGGAGGAAGTTGGTCAATGCCAGAAAAGCCATCCCCTGGTGGTGGGCCATATACGCCTCGATGACCACCCCGCGTTTGAGGGGCGATTTACCGGCTACCCGCTGCGGCTGCCGGCTGAAATCCATGGCCTCGTAATAGCCGTAATCAGCGAGCAGTCCCAGTCCGGCCAATCTTTTCAGATTCTGCACGGTTTCTGCCGGTGCCAGGTTCAGGGCCAGCAGGGTGGCATAGGGGGCGATGACCAGCTGTTCCTCCAGGCCGCGTTTCAGTCCGAGGGTCGGGACGCCGAAGGCCTTGTACTGATAGGTCTTGGCCAGGTCCAGATCGGCAAAAGCCGACTCGGAGATGCCCCAGGGTACCCGCAGCGTGCGACCGTAGCTGATCTGGACCGCCACCGCCTCCCGGGCCGCCTTGTCCAGGAGCGAGTTGCCATAGGAATGCTGGAACAGGAGCGGCATGAGATATTCGAACATGGTCCCGGTCCAGCTGAGCAGCACCCGCTGGCGGCCGATGGCGCCGTAGGGGCGACCGAGGGAGAACCAGTGTTCCAGGGGAACGTCCCCCCGGGCAATGGCGACAAAACTGCCCAGTCGCGCCTCGCTGGCCAGGAGATCGTAGCTGGAGCCATCCAGAACGTTTGTGGAAACGTTGAAGCCGATAGAGAACAGCTTGCGCTTTGGGTCATAGAGGAACCCCATGTTCATGCCGGCCGACAGCTCCCGGACGTCGGCCATCAGCTGCCCCGCGACAGCCAGTGTTTCCCCGGCCAGCCACTGTGCCGTGGCAAAGGCCGCGATAACCCGGTCGAGCCATGGGCCGAGGGGATCATCGTCCTGATGGTGCCCCTCGCGGATCACCCGCAGGATCGGGATGGAGTTCACCCGGCCTTGGGCAAGGGCAGCAAGTGACGGCGGCTGTGCAAGATCCTGCTGAATGGCAGACAGGGCCGCCGGCCCCAACCTGGCCAGCTCCGCCCCGGTTTTTTCCGCCAGAAGTTCGAACCATCCCAGAAAGCTGTCGCTGTTCCGGGCCCAGGCTGCGGCCTGTTGCCCGAACTCGGCGCCCCACGGAGAGTCTCCGGCCGAAGCAGTCACTGAGTCGATGGCAGCTTGCAGGCGCCTTTGCAGGCCAAGCTGATCCGCGATTCCGGCCGGCGGGGTGTGCAGTTCATCAAGGAGCTGTTCCAGGGTCTGGTGACAGAAGCCTTCTCTACCTTCGCGAATCACGGACTTCAGCAGGATTTCACCGGTATCGGCCAGACCGGTAAAGGCCGCGCCATCCAGCAGTGGAGCGTTGAGCAGCTCGGCCAGCCCCTGCTCCAGTGCCCACAGGGCACCCAGCAGGTTGCCGCTGTCGACCGTGGAGACGTAACGGGGCTCCAGCGGGACCAGGGTCTGGATGTCGTACCAGTTCAGCAGATGTCCCTCATGGCGTTCCAGGCGCATGATGGTGGCCATGGTGTCAGTCAGCCTGTCGATGACCTGCTTGATCGTCAGGTAGCCGCTGTCGTGGGCACCCAGGGCACTGGTCATCCAGAGACCGATGTTGGTAGGACTGGTGCGCATGGCCAGGCGGTTTTGATGGGCAACCTGGTAATTGTCGGGCGGCAGCCAGGAGGTCTCGGTGTTGATAAATGCGGAGAAATAGCGCCAGGTCCGCCGGGCGATCTGTCTGAGGAAGCGGCGGTCCGCTTCGGGCAGCGGATAGGCCTGTCGCTGCTCTACCGGCCGCACGTTCAGGAGCCAGCCGAGCAGCGGGGAGAGAAACCACAGCCCGAGCCATGGCAGAGCCTGTGGCAGGCTGGTCGGCATGACCCGCCAGATCAGCAAGCCCACGACTATGCTGAAGATGCTCCCCAGGGCCAGGCCTGCGACGAAGAGCGACTGCCTTCGCGAGGCGCTCCAATGGGTTGCCTGCGTAGACCACTCCAGCAGGTTGCGTCGGGAGACCATGCGCCGGTACCAGACCCTGGCAACGGCATCCAGGGCAACTGCTGCCTGATGAGGCAACAGGGCGGCATCGGTAGTTGCCCGCAGCAGGTCGTGCAGCAGCTTGGCCGGGGAGAAATTTTTCAGACCCTTGCGGGTAGTGGCCATGGTGAAAGGCTGCGCCAGGGGGTGAAAGAGCAGTTGCATGCCGAT
>JAJYBH010000061.1 GCA_021779135.1 Deltaproteobacteria bacterium | reverse complement strand
GGCGATGTTGCGGTACCGAAGTCCGTACATGAAAAAGCTTCTGCAGGCTACGCAGCCCTGTTCAGAAACCGCTCGTTCGTCTGCAATACCCTCGCCATGGCGGCCATGACCTTCGCCATCGGCGGGTTGGCCCAGTGGATCCCCTCGTTCCTCTACCGGGTCCATTCCCTGGATGTGGCCAAGGGGAATACGCTGTTCGGGGCGACCACGGTGCTGGCGGGGATACTGGGTACCCTGGCAGGCGGCTGGCTGGGCGACCGCTGGCAAAAGAAGAGCGGCCAGGGATACTTGCTGGTTTCCGGCTGGGGGTTCCTGATCGGCGCCCCATTCGCAGCCTGGGCCATCCTGGCCCCCGGCTTGACTGCCTGCATGACCGCGATCTTCATTGCCGAGTTTTTTCTGTTTCTCAACACCGGGCCGCTGAATACCGTCATCATCAACGTCACCAACCCGGCTGTCCGCGCCATGGCCTTTGCGGTCAATATCTTCTTCATCCACGCCCTGGGTGACGCGGTATCTCCCTCCATCCTGGGCTGGTTATCCGACCAGTGGGGTTTACGCAGCGCCCTCCTGATCACCCCCTGTGCCATGGTGCTGGCCGGCCTGCTCTGTTTTTTCTGTGGCAGGTTCGTGCTGCAGGACATGGCTCGGGCCGACCGATGGGTTCCCGGACCGGCATTCAATTAATCAATCCACAAGGATGTTTGATTCAAGACACACCTTGACAACGTGCGGGTCAAAGTGGGTCCCTGCCAGTGATTTGATGTGGTTGCGCACCTTCTTCACGGACCAGGAGGTGCGGTAGAGCCGGTCGGAGCGTAGCGCATCCCAGACGTCAACCACCGCAAAGATTCGCGCCACAAGAGGAATCTGTTCGCCTTTCAAGCCGAGCGGGTAGCCGCTGCCATCCCATTTCTCGTGATGGGCGTAGGGGATGTCGAGAGCCGCGCGCAGGTAACGGATGGGAGAGAGCATTTCGTAGGCATTCACCGTGTGTTTTTTCATCACGACCCATTCGTCCTCGGTCAAGGCAACGCGTTTGAACAAAATCTCATCCGGAACACCCATCTTGCCGATATCGTGCAGCAGCGCGCCCCAGCGTACCTGCACCAGCTCCGCCTCGCTCAACCCGAACAGGCGCGCCAGTTTCACGGTTAATTCGGCTACCCGTTGCGAATGCCCTTCCGTCTCGTTGTCGCGCAACTCCAGTGCCCGTGACCAACCTTCGATGGTGGCGTCATACGCCTGGGCAAGCTCCCGGTTGGAGCGCTGCAGGCTGTTGAACAGGGTGAAATTGTCGATGGCGATTGCAGCCTGGGCGCCCAGGGCTACAAGAAAGTCGAGCCATTCTTTATCGCGTTCGAGTCTGGTCCGGTGGAAGACCTCCATCACCCCCATTATCTGACCCTTGGCTACCAACGGCACGACATGGTAGTTGACGAAACCCTCGCCCGCTGACAGCAGCTTGCGCAGGTATTGGTCATGCTGCTTATCCAGATTGGGGATATGAATGATCTTGCGTTCCCGTGCCGCCTCCCCGGCATGTCCTTCTCCCAGGGGTTGGTGCGCTTTTTCGATGGTTTTGGAATGAAAACCGCGACCGGCGATGTATTCCAGGGTTTTGGTCGAGGGTTTGAACTGCAGTATGTCTGCCGCATCCACTCCCAGCTGGACAATGACGTGGGTGAGGAGCGTCGTCAGGCTTAGGTCCAGATCAAAGCTGAAATTGATGGCCCGGTCAATTTCAACCAGGGCGGTCAGCTGTTCAAGATGCCGCCGGATCCTTTCATCAGCGCACTTGATATGGCTGATGTCCGTGAATGTTACCACGACCTGCCGCAGTCGGCCGTCACCATGAAACTCGGGATAGGCGTTTACCAAGAGCCACGTGTACCCCTTGTCACGCTCCCCGGCAAACCCGATGACCAGATTTTTCAACACCTCTCCGCTGGCCTTCACCTGGTTATGGGGGAACTCTTTGGCGGGCAGCGGCGTGCCGTCATCGCGTACAATGCTCCACTCCGAAGCGGTCACGTTACCCAGTAGCCGATCCGCCGGAATCCTCAGTAATCTTGATGCCTCGGGGTTAAACTGTATAATCTGGCCATCAGCGGCATGGACAATGACGCCGACCGGCAGATTTTCAATCAGGGACCGCTGAAATTCGTTATTCGCCGGCAGGTCCTCTGCAGTTCGCCTGCGGTCAGCGACTGCACGGATAGAGCGTTGAAGAACCATCTCATCGCCCGCCCCCGGGGTTTCGAGCTTTTTATCAGTCCCCGTCTGGCCGGAGGCGGCAATCCTGATCTGTGATTTTGTTGCTGCATTGCTGCGCTTCATGATGGTCTCACCATGCCTCTCTTGTCCCGAACGGGGGTGGGGTTTACAAGCCACATTTCTGGATATTGGAGGCTCCCCTGAACTAGCCGGAAATCAGGCGGATGACCTCATCAACGGTGCCGAACATCACCCCGGCGCGCCCCAGATCATCCAGTGCCTTCTCTGAATCGCCGGCAACGATATCCACCCCGGCTATGGCATCGGTCAGGAGTGTGACCTCAAGGCCGGCCCGGCGTGCATCCAGTGCCGACGAACGCACACAGTAGTCGGTGGCCAGCCCTCCGATATAGAGGTGCCGTACCTGCAACGCCGCCAGGAGGTCCGCGAGTGATTTTCCGTCCGCGCTTTGTCCGTCAAAGGCCGAATAGGAGTCCGTATCGGGGACGTTGCCCTTGCTGATGACCATAGTCCCCTCCGGCAGGCGCAAAGCGGGGTGAAAAGCTGCTCCGGAGGTCTCCTCTACGCAGTGCGCGGGCCAGGCGCCACCGTAAGGAGCAAAATGAGTGGTGACCGGCGGATGCCAGTCCCTGCTGGCCAGTACCGGCAGGCCTGCCGCTGAAAAGAACCCGGCTGCCCGGCTCAACGGTTCGACTACCCGGTCACCATCGGGTACCGCCAGCGCTCCGCCCGGACAGAAATCGTTCTGGACATCCACAATCAGCAGTGCCGCGTCATTTTTCATGTTCCATAATCCTTTTTTCCAGTTCTTCGATCAGGGTGCCGCGGAGACATTTCAGACGATCCGATATGGATACCTTGTAGCGGTGGGGGTTGATCAGGCGCAGGCAGCCGCTCGGCAGCCTGGATATCTCACCCTTGCAGCGCGCGGTCATGGAGTCGAGCGACTCCCTGGGTGCGGTGCGGCGCCCGTCCGCCATCACAACCGCGCGCAATTCCGTCATGCGGGCATCCAGCGGAATTGTCGTATGGCGCAGGGGATTGGCGGGATCATAAACCGTATCCCCGCCTTTAATCAGTTCGTCCTGCAGGCAGACGACATCCTGTATGAAAGCGCCGCTTGGCCCGACAAACCTGAGAACCTGCTTTTTGCCGGGCAGGGTGGATTTGGCGATGTCGCCGGTTATCTTGAGTTTGGGCTTTCCCTCGATCTCCACCAGCTTGTAGATGCCGCCCAGCGCACCGCCTCCCGCACCGGCGCAGGTCGCCAGGCTGGTGCCGACACCGTAGATGTCCACCCTTCCTCCCTCCCCGCGCACCGACTCGATCACGAATTCATTCATCTCATTGGAGACCACGATCTTTACACCCTCGAAGCCGGCTTCGTCCAGCATGCGCCTCGCTTCGCGCGAGAGGTACGCCAGGTCCCCCGAATCGATGCGG
The DNA here is from genome assembly GCA_021779135.1 of Deltaproteobacteria bacterium. GTDB lineage: Bacteria > Desulfobacterota > Desulfuromonadia > Geobacterales > Pseudopelobacteraceae > CAIPTY01. The sequence continues at coordinate 16,823 of JAJYBH010000061.1, read as the reverse complement.
ATGCCGCGTAATTCGTGCCCCCTGACGCGCAGTTCCCGGGCAACGGTGATTGCGTGCGGTATGCCGCTTCTCAGCGTGTCATAGGTGTCCACCAGCAGGATCGTACTTTCCGGAAACACTTCGGCATAGGCACGAAAGGCGGCCAGTTCGTCAGGAAAGGCCTGTATCCAGCTGTGGGCCTGGGTACCGCGCACCGGCAAGCCGAATTGTTTACCGGCCAGCACATTGCTGGTCCCCTCGCATCCCCCCACGCAGGCAGCCCGAGAGGCCGTCAGTCCGCCATCCGGACCTTGCGCCCGGCGCAGACCGAATTCGACCACCTGGGCCCCATTGGCGGCGTGGCAGATGCGGGCCGCCTTGGTAGCCGCCAGGGTCTGGAAGTTGATTATGTTTAACAGAGCCGTTTCGACAAACTGCGCCTCAGCCAGTGTTGCTTCCACTGTCAACAGCGGCTCACCGGCAAATACCAGCGTACCTTCCGGCGGAGCGGTGACCTTTCCGTGAAAACTGAATCCACGCAGATAATCGATGAAACGGGGCTTGAAGAGGCCCAGCCCTGCCAGGTAGACCAGCTCATCGTCCGAAAAGCGCAAACCTTCAAGAAAATCAAGAGCCGGCTCCAGGCCGGCAAAGACCGCATAGCCCCCTTCAAAAGGATTGGTGCGGAAATAGAGATCAAAAACGGCTCGCTTCCCGTCCATCCCTTCTTCGAGGTAGCCGGCCAGCATCGTCAGTTCGTAGAGATCCGTCAGAAGTGGGGAATAGCGCATGTCAGCTCAACTTGTCGTAGTCGCCGCTGACATACGGCAATGCCGCCGGACGAACCTCGTGTTCGAGGACACTGACGGTTTCGCATACATCGCAGAGGTACTTGTCGCCGCTGTTCAGGCTTGTCGTGTGCTCGCACTCTCCGCTCCATACGCGGATATCGCAGAAATCATCCCGTTCCCGGTAGACTTCCGAAGTTACAGTTGTATCCAACATGATGTACACCCCCTTTTGATCTAGTATATCACACGGATTACTTTCGTCACACGAACTATCCCTGGCCTGGTTCGGCCTGGATCATGCCGTATACAATCCTCTCGGCATCCGCCAGATCCTCTTCGGCCACCTGGAACTCCCTCAAGGCGGCGTCTTTACCGATTGTTCGCAGCGTATAGACGATTCCGCCTTTTCTCAGCAATCCTTCAATTCGTTTTACATCCGCATCATTGACGGCGTCGTAAAAGCTTGCCATCTGAAACACCTCCCAACTTCCCGTATCAGGCCGGAGTTCAAGCCGACCACGACTTCCAATGCTATAATAACATACTTGGATACAGGCGGTTATGGCCTTTGTGCCACTTCGTTCATGGAATCGAATTCTTCCGGAGTTTCAATTGCCTGGAGTATACTGGTATCAGATAGAAAGGGGGTATTCCCATGAAAGATGGCCCCGTGTTCCCGTTGCGCATCTTCTACGACGGTTCCTGTTCGGTCTGCGCAAGTGAGGTTGAACGTTACGGGCGCAAGGACAGAGATGGGCGATTGATCCTGGTGGACATCAGTGACCCCGGTTTCGACCCGCTGCCGTTTGGCATCACCCTGGCGGAGTTCATGTACCAGATGCATGCCATCGACCAGGGGGGGAGGGTCTTTCGCGGAGTGGATGCCTTTTGGGCCATCTGGCAGGCCTTCCCTTCCTCAACGCTGATCGGTCTGTGTGGAAGCCTGATCACCCTGCCGCTGATCCATCCGGTCGCCAGGCTCTGCTACCGCATGTTCGCCAGCATCCGCCGCTTTCTGCCGAAACGGCGCAATGACTGTTCCGGCGGATCGTGCCGGATCGGGAGGGAGTGAGCCGTGATCAGCGCGGGTTCCTCATATTCCATTGCGATCGGGTATGTTCCGCGTCTGTTGGGATGGGTCTACCTGCTGGCCTTTGTCTCGCTGCTGGTCCAGGTAAAGGGACTGTACGGCTCACAGGGAATCCTGCCCATCCGTGAGCTTGTGACCGGGCTGCGCGGGAAACCGGGCCTGCGGGGTGTTCTCCGTTTTCCCAGCTTTTTCTGGCTTGATTCGAGCGATATCTTCCTCTCCGCCAGCGCTGCCCTGGGGGTCTGTCTGTCCGTCTATCTCCTGGCGGGCTTGCCGCCGCTGCCGGCCTTGATTCTGCTCTGGCTGATCTATCTCTCGTTTGTATCGCTGGGGAGGGAATTCCTCTCTTACCAGTGGGATGCACTGCTGCTGGAGACCGGTTTCATGACCATATTCCTCCCGCTGGCGGCCTCCACCTCGCCGGTTGTCTGGCTGGCCTACCAGTTATTCATCTTCCGTTTCATGCTCTCGGCCGGTACGGTCAAGCTGACCAGCCGTGATCCGAACTGGCGCAACCTGCGCGCCATGAGCTTTCATTACGAGACCCAGCCGATCCCCAACCGCCTGGCCTGGTATGCCCATCAGCTGCCGGAAGGGGTGCAGAAACTCTCCACCCTGGGCACCTTTCTGTTCGAAATCATCGTCCCGTTTCTGGACCTCGGCCCGGCGCCCTTCAAGCTGGCCTGTTTTTGCCTGCTGGTATTCTTCCAGGGGCTGATCATCCTGACCGGAAACTACGGCTTCTTCAATGTCCTGACCATTGTCCTGGCGGTGCCGCTGCTGGAAAACCGTTATCTGAATTGGCTCGGACCGCCCCCCCCAGCGGCCGGCGATACGCCTTTTCCGGTTGTGCTGGCCGGGGTCGTGTTCGGTGTCTTTATTCTGTTGAATTGCCTGCAACTGATTCGCCTCTTCCTGCGTCCGCCCTGGGTGACACACATCCTGGCCCGCGCCGGAAGATGGCAGATATCCAATCCCTATGGTCTGTTCGCGGTCATGACCACCGAACGCTATGAATTCGTCATCGAAGGGAGCCGGGATCTGAAGGGGTGGCTTCCTTACGAGTTTCGCTGGAAACCGGGTGATCCGTCCAATCCTCCCCGCCAGGCCGCCCCTCACCAGCCGCGCCTGGACTGGCAGATGTGGTTCGCAGCGCTCAACCCGGCCTACGTGGAACCCTGGCTGTCCCGTCTGGTCGAGCGCCTCCTGGAGGGATCACCGTCTGTTCTGCATCTTTTCCGGTCGATACCCTACCCCGACGCTCCGCCCGAATATATCCGGCTGGTGGTCTACCGCTATCATTTCTCGGATGCCGCCACGAAGCGTTCCAGCGGCAGATGGTGGCTGAGGGACGAGATTGGCAGAAGCGAGCCCATGTCTCTCGTTCGCTGAGCAGCCTGCGGGCGAATCGAAGCGGGAGCGCGGCCATGAGCCGTGAAGGGAGGCGTTGTCGCGGGGGAAAAGCGGGGTATACTTAACTTAAGGCAGCAGGGGAGGATATATGCGCATTGGCATGTGGATTGTCATCGCATTCGGCATCAGTGCCATTCTGTTGAATGCCGCGCAAGAGAGGATCCGGCTGATCGGCGTTCATGACCCGATCACCCCGGTCACCGCACGCTTCCTGCACCGCAACCTGCAGGAGGCGGCCCGCGGCGGTGATCGCCTGGTGCTGATCGAGATGGACACCCCGGGTGGCCTGGATTCGGCCATGCGCGAGATCGTCAAGGATGTCCTGGCCAGCCCCGTGCCGGTGGTGGTCTACGTGGCTCCTTCCGGTGCCCGCGCCGCCTCGGCCGGGGCGATCATCGCCCTGGCCGCCGATGTGATCGCCATGGCGCCCGGCACCAACATCGGCGCTGCCCACCCGGTCTCCCTGGGGGGGACGACCGACAAGACCATGGAGTCAAAGGTGCTTAACGATGCCGAGGCCTATGCCGAGGGGATTGCCCACCAGAGGGGACGCGACGAGGCACTGGCGCGGCGGATGGTTCGCGACAGCATTTCCCTGAGTGCCGAAAAAGCGCTGGATGGCCACCTGATCGATCTGATCGCCCGCGACCGTAACGACCTGCTGCAACAACTGGAAGGCCGCACCTACAGCCGCAATGGCCGCGAATACGTCCTCAGCCTGAAAGGCGCCGGGGTGGTGGCGAGCGGGATGGGCGCCATCGAGAAAATACTGAACGCCATAAGTAACCCCAACGTAGCCTATATCCTTATGGTGCTGGGCATGGTGGGGCTGTATTTCGAGCTCTCCAATCCCGGCGTGATACTCCCGGGTGCTATTGGCGGTATCTCCCTGATCCTGGCCTTTTTTGCCTTCCAGACCCTGCCGGTCAACTACGCCGGGGTCCTGCTGATCCTGCTGGGGTTGATACTCTTTATCGCCGAGATCAAGATCGTATCGCATGGCATGCTGACAATTGCCGGGATGGCCGCCATGCTGCTCGGCTCGCTGATGCTGTTCGAGTCATCGGATCCCTATCTGCACATCTCCTGGAGTGTGATCCTGGTGACGGTCCTGGCCACGGCCGCCTTCTTCACGGTAGTCGTCTCCAAGGCGCTCTCCGTCCATCGCCGTCGTCCGACGACCGGCAGGGAAGGATTGGTTGGAGAGGTAGGGGTGGCCGAAACCGGGATCTCCCCGGAAGGGAAGGTCTTCGTGCGTGGAGAATACTGGGACGCCCGGAGTGATGAACCGATCGCCGCCGGCAGCCGTATCGAGGTGCTGGAGGTTGAGGGGATGCTGCTCAAGGTAAAGAAAACGGCGCAAGAATGATGCGTCGAGTCTTGCCGCAGGTCAAGCACAAGGAGGTTTACCATGTTTAATATTTTCAGCTACATGCCAATCCTGTTCCTCATCGCCCTGGTCGTCATGTTTCTCAGCAGCGCGGTGCGGATCCTGCCGGAGTACGAGCGCGGCGTTCTGTTGCGGCTGGGGCGTCTGGTCGGTGTGCGGGGACCCGGTCTGTTTCTGATCATCCCGGGTGTTGACCGCTTGATCCGGGTGACACTGCGGACCGTCGCCTTCGAGGTCCCGCCGCAGGATGTGATCACCCACGACAACGTTACCGTCAAGGTCTCGGCGGTCATCTATTTCCGGGTTATCGAGCCCCAGAAGGCGATCATCGAGGTGGAGGATTACCTCTACGCAACCAGCCAGTTGTCCCAGACAACCCTGCGGAGCGTGCTCGGCCAGGTTGACCTGGACGAACTCCTCTCCAACCGGGAAAAGATCAACAAGGAACTGCAGGAAATTCTCGACCGCCATACCGGGCCGTGGGGGGTGAAGGTCGCCAATGTCGAGGTCAAGAACATCGACCTGCCTCAGGAGATGCAGCGGGCGATCGCCAAGCAGGCTGAGGCGGAACGAGAGCGGCGTGCCAAGGTGATCCACGCCGAAGGCGAGTTGCAGGCCTCGGAAAAACTGGCCCAGGCGGCAACCGTTCTGGCCGTGGAACCGACCGCGCTCCAGCTCAGATATCTGCAGACCCTGGCGGAGATTGCCTCTGAAAAGAACTCCACCATCATCTTCCCGGTCCCCATCGACCTGATCAAGATGTTTCTGGAGAAGGGCGACAAGGGGTGAGATCGTGGAGGGGGGCGTGTTTGGTGATATTGAAAATCATCATCCGTTTTGGTATAGTTATTATGTAAGCTGACTGTACCGGGTAAAATTTGGATGAAGGAGATGATTGGTCATGAGAGGCTCATCACATCTTAAGTCGGTTCGATCGTATGGCGAACATGGTGAGCATGGCGATGTACCGGTGACGACGTCCGAAAGGTCGCAAGAATCGCGGGGTAGCTGGCTTGAAAGCACGCGGTTGCCTGCTCTTCTGGACGATATGGAGCGGATGATGAGTGAATTCGTCCGGCGGCCATTTGAAAGCTTCGGCACAACGCCTTTTCGTGGATTGCTGGGTGATCTGGGAACAATCGGCATGTCGCCGGCAGTTGATGTATTTGAAGAGGGTGGATCGATAGTAGTCAAGGCCGAGTTGCCTGGTCTCACGCGTAAGGATATCGAGGTCAAGCTGATCGACAATACCCTGGAAATATCGGGTGAGAAATCTACTGAAGAAAAGATAGACCGGAGGGACTACCTGAAGGTCGAACGATCCTACGGTAAATTCAGCAGGACGTTGCGGTTGCCCGAGGGGTTGGATGGCGAACACGTAAAAGCCAGCTTCAGCGATGGCGTGCTTGAAATCAGGATCCCGAGGATCGAAGGCAAGCGGGTGGTGCATAACATCCAGATCAAATGATGTTGCGCCAGCCATACGAGGTGGAAAGAAGGGCGGGACAACACATGTTGTTCCGCCCTTTTCGCATGCAATTATTTACTGCCTCACTACGCTGGCGGGAGTGTATAATAACAAGCATGAGTAAGATGTCCCGAGGCGGGAGGGGTGGTTGTCTGGCGTGGTCGGAGGGGGAGAGGAGGCGGGTTATGAAAGCCCTGATCTTGAGTGCCGATGAATTCGAGGACTCTGAACTGCTGGTGCCTTATTACCGGCTGCTTGAAGCCGGTTACACGGTCGATGTTGCGGCCGGAAAGGCGGGTGCCATCCGTGGAAAACACGGCTACGAGGTTCAGGCCCAAAAAAGTTTTGCCGATGTTGACCCAAATGAGTATGCCGTACTGATTCTGCCTGGCGGCAAGGCGCCCGCATCTGTTCGCACTGACCTGGTGGCGCTTAACATCGCCCGGCATTTCTTCGCCGCCAACAGGCCGGTAGGTGCCATCTGTCATGGACCCCAGATCCTGATCTCGGCCGGTCTGCTGCATGGTCGCCGGGCGGCCTGTTACCATACGGTTGCCGCGGAGTTGAAGGAGGCCGGCGCCCTGTACGAGGACAGTGAGGTTGTCGTTGACGGCCGTCTGGTTACCGCACGTCAGCCGGCGGACCTTCCGGCGTTCATGCGCGAACTGATGAAGCTGCTGTCGCTCAAGGGGGTCTGTGTCCCGGACGAATACTGGGGCGACGATGCCGCGATACCCTTTGAAACGACAAATGTCTCGCTGAAATGAAGCGCCGTTTCGACGAGGATACACAGAGGCTATGCCTCAGGAGTGAGGCACTGTTCCGGGTTAGGTGGCCGGCGCGGCTTGTTTGTCTATGTTGGCCACCGTGAGCCGCGAGATGCAGACCAGTTTCTCCTGATCGTTGTAGATCCTGATTTCCCAGATTTGCGTCGAATTGCCCACATGGACCGGCGTTGTTATGCCGGTTACCCACCCGCCGCTTACCGGGCGGACATGATTCGCATTGATTTCCAGGCCGACGATATGCTTCTTTTCCCTGTCGATGCACATGCCCGCCGCAATGCTGCCCAGGGTCTCGGCCAGCGCGGCCGAGGCGCCGCCATGAAGTATCCCCGCCGTCTGTTTCGTCCTCGCATCCACCGGCATCCTCGCCTTGAGGTAATCGTCGCCGATCTCCAGGTACTGAATGCCCAGTTGCTCCATCAAGGTGTTTTTTGATCGCTCCTTGAGCTGATCGAGTGTTGCCGGACTTTTCCAGAGATTCATGGGCGCCTTTCCTTCCGAGGGTGGGGGTGTCGATGTGTAAAAAAAAAGGAGTCAGTTGCCGTATCCGCTGCCGATGGCGGAAAAAGGGAGCCGCAGTTCGAGTTCCGGGACCTGGCGCGCCACCCAGGCTACGAAGGTATTGCTGTTCGGACCGGGGAAAGCCTCATAGGTGTCGGGCCAGGGATAGGCCCGGGCCGCCTTGTCTACGGAGGTAATGAGTTTGTCAACCCCTTCTCCCCGATGGTCTGTCAGCAGCCTGGGTTTATTCCCATACCAGTAGCGGTCGGGCAGGTCTTTTTCTATGCGCAGTGCCGGCAGGCCCCGGCTTGTTCTCCAGCCGATGACCTCGTAGACCGTGTAGGATTGCTCGCCGGTGTGCTTGGCCGCGATCCAGGTGTGTATGGCAAACCAGCCTCGCCACCCCCAGGTGCGGGCGCCATACACCTGTAGCACCGCTTCGTCTGTCGTCTGCGGGTCCGGTGCCATCTTCGCAGACTCGCGACTGGCCGTGCGCCAGTCCTTGACGGAGGAACAGGCGCTTACAAACAGCAACGCCAGGATGATCAGGATAATGCCTTTCAACCCTATCACAATCCCTCTCTTGATTGCATCTAACAGATTAAAAACAGGACTTGACCACTCCGCCATCCACCCGCAGCGCGGCCCCGTTGGTCGCGGTTGAGAGCGGGCTGCACAGGTAGGCGACCAGGCCGGCCACCTCTTCCGGGGCGGCGAAACGCTTCAGCAGCGACGTCGGTCGAATGTTCCGGAAAAACTCCCGCTCGAACTCCTCGAAGGGCTGGCCGGCGCTCAAGCGGGAGACGAACTCCTCCACCCCGGCCGAGCGGGTCGGCCCCGGGAGGACGGCATTGACCGTAACCCCCGTACCGGCGCAGGTCTCGGCCAACCCGCGGGAGATGGCCAGCTGGGCCGTTTTGGTCATGCCATAGTGGATCATCTCCGTGGGTATCTGGATGCCGCTTTCGCTGCTGATAAAGACGATGCGCCCCCAGTTGCGCTCTTTCATCCCCGGCAGGTACGCCCGGGCAAGGCGGACACCGCTCATGACATTGATTTCGAAGAAGCGGAGCCAATCCTCGTCGGGGATCTCCTCGAACGGTTTCGGCTCGTAGATGCCGAGGTTGTTGACCAGGATGTCCACCGCCGGAAAGCGAGCGGCCAGTTCCGCGATTACAGCGGCATCGGCCAGGTCACCGGCGAAGGTTTCGAGCAGAGCTCCGGGAAATTGTTTCCTGATTTCATCCTCGGCCATGACGACCGACGTCTTCGAGCGGCCGGTAATGATCACCCGGGCGCCTTCAGCGGCCAGCAGCGTGGCGATAGCCAGTCCGATCCCCTTGGCGGACCCGGATACGAGAGCGCATGTATTGTTCAGTTTGAGATCCATCCTGTTCTCCTTTCGTTTTCCGTTGCTGCGCAACAACCGCAAGTCGGTACGCAGCTGCGGTCATTTCCGGGTGCGCAGGAAATCGACCAGTTCCCAGCGTTCCGTGGGCGTCAGCTTGTCCCGGAAAGGCGGCATGCGGCCGAAGCCGAGGCTGATTGCCTTGAAGATTTGCGCGTCATCAATATTCTTCAAAAATTCCTGACCCAGACCGGGGGGAGGGGGGACAAGCTTTTTACCGACCGGACCGCGCTCGGCGGATGATATGCCGTGGCACATGGCACAGTTGATCTCGAAGAGTGTCAAGCCCCGTTCCAGTGCGGCCGGGGTAGCGGGGAGCGGATTGGTGAGCTCCGATCCCTGGCCAAGCAGTTCCTTGCCGCTCACCGGCACGCTATCGACCGGCGGCGACAAAACCGGCGCCTGGTACGGCCGGGGGGAAGGCTGCCGGTCCATCCACATCGCGGCCGTCAGCAGGGGGGCAACGGCCAGAAGGGCCAGGATTGCAATGCGTTTCATGGTTGTACCTCTCCGATGATCCGCAGGACTCCGGCCGCCCGCATGACCTCTTCCGCCCGCTCTTTCTGCTCCGCGGCGGAAAGGGATGAGACCGGGCCGATGCACTCCTCCGGCCGCACCCCCGCTTCGCAGATGACGGCCTCGCCTCCGGGATGGATGGACAGGCTGATGCCGATGCACCCCTCGGCAATGGCCGGGTCGTAGAGACGCTTTTTCAGGGAGGGAAGCTTCATTTCCAGTAACATACCCACGATGGCGCCGATCATGGCGAAGAGCATGGTGAACTCGTAGGTGACGATGGCGGTCGGGTAGAGGGCGATGATCGGCTTGTCGCCGGTCTGCACCGGGTAGACCCAGGCCGTGCCGGCTGCCAGGAGAAACCCGGCGCAGGCGCCGCCGATGCCGCCGAGCAGGGCCAGCCAGTGAAACCAGGTGTTGTGACGTCCTGTCTTCGCCAAGACACCATCCGGATAGGGTACGGAGGATAGCGAGGTGACCTGGGCCTCGGTGAACCCTTCCCCGAGCAGCCCGTCCACCGCCCGGCCGGCACTTTCGACATCGGCAAAGACCCCGAGGATTTCCATGGGCTACTCCTTTCCCGCGATCGAGGGAAGTTCGGCTCGGCCGAGCGGAACCGAAACGCTCCGGGCCTCCAGCTCACGTACATCCGAGAGGGCCACCATCGGGAAGAGCTTGACAAAGAAGGCATAGAGCAGGGCGAATCCGGCGAAAGCGGCGGCGGTGATCGAGAGCTCCACCCAGGAGGGGCGGTAGCTGCCCCAGACAAAGGGCATGTTCTTGTGGGACAGAGACGGCACGATGATCAGGAAGCGTTCGATTAACATGCCGACATTGACCAGGAGCGTGATCACCAGCATGGCCCCGATGGAGCGCCTGACCCGCTTGAAGCAGAGCGCCGTGATCGGCAGCAGCGAGTTGCCCAGCAGCATCACCAGCAGCGGTACGGTGTACCTGCCGGACATGAAGCTGAACACCTCCCACTCGATCGGTTCGTGGGCGTACCAGGTGGTCTGGACCTCGACGAAATAGGCGTAGGACCAGAGCAGCGAGATCACCAGCAGCAGCTTGCCCATGTTGTCGAAGTGCAGCGGGGTCAGGTACTCCTCCAGGTGGAAGGCGCGGCGGATGATGATCATCAGGGTGATTACGGCGGCCACGCCAGAGAGGATCGCTCCGATGACGAAGTAGGGGGGGAAGATGGTGCTGTGCCAGCCGGGAACCACGGTCACGGCGAAGTCCCAGGCCACGATGGAGTGCACCGAGACCGCCACCGGAATGATCAGGGCCGCCATCAGGGTCGAGGCCTTGTGATAGACCGTCCATTCGTGGGCAGTGCCGCGCCAGCCCAGGGCCAGGAGACGGAACAGCGCATGCCGCCAGCCGCTGGAACGGTCGCGGACCACGGCCAGGTCGGGCAGCATCCCCAGGTAGAGAAAGAGGACACTGCCGATGATGTAGGTTGTGATCGCCATGGCGTCCCACAAAAGCGGTGAGCGGAAGTTGGGCCACAGTCCGCGCTGGTTGGGATAGGGGATCAGGTAGAAGAAGACCCAGTTGCGCCCCAGGTGAATCAGCGGGAAGAGGCCGGCCACGCTGATCGAAAAGACGGTCATGGCCTCGGCGGCGCGCAGGATCGGCCGGCGCCAGTTGGCCTGAGAGAGGCGCAGGATGGCCGAGACCATGGTGCCGGAGTGGGACAGGCCGACCCAGAAGACGAAATTGACGATGTAGAGTCCCCACATGACCGGGCGGTCCAGGCCGGTGACGTACATGCCGCGCGTGATCTGGTAGCCGAAGGCGAACAGCCCCCAGGCCACCACCGCCCCGAGGAAGGCGATCAGGGCGTACCAGGCCAGGCCGGGCGGCCGCAGCGAGGAGAGCATCTCGTCGTTCATCAATGTATCGCTCTTTGAGACGGGGATTCGTTTATCCGACATGTTCGCGGCCTCCTCCCTTGAGGTAGATGACCGAGGGATGCGTGCCGAGCTGCTCCAGGAGCTGGAAGCCGCGCGGGCTGCGGGCCAGACGCGCCGCCCGGCTCTCCGGGTCGGCCATGTTGCCGAAGGTCAGTGCCTCGGCCGGACAGGTCTGGGCGCAGGCCGGCTGCACCTCGCCATCCCTGATCAGGCGTCCTTCGCCTTTGGCCGTTTCCTTGACGCGGCGGATGCGCTGGATGCAGAAGCTGCACTTCTCCATCACCCCGCGCGGTCGCACGGTGATATCGGGCGAGAGCTGGTTCTCCAGCGGTTTGGGCCACTCGTGCTGGTAGAAGTTGAAGACCCGAACGGCATAGGGGCAGTTATTGCCGCAGTAGCGGGTGCCGACGCAGCGGTTGTAGACCTGGCCGTTGAGCCCGTCCGGGTTGTGGTAACTGGCGTAGACCGGGCAGACCGGCTCGCAGGGGGCGTCGTGGCAATGCTGACACATGACCGGCAGGAAGCGCACCCGGACGTCGGGATACTCGCCCACCCAGAAGCGCTCGATGCGCAGCCAGTGCATGTTGCGCCCCTCGGCGATCTCCTTCTTGTCGCAGATGGCCACATTGTTCTCGGCCTGGCAGGCCACCACGCAGGCGCCACAACCGGTGCAGCGGTCCAGGTCGATCACCATCCCCCATTTGTACGGACTGGTCAGTTTTTCCATTGTTTTGGTTTCCAATTGACTTCACAGTGTCCCCCCTTTGAAAAAAGGGGGGCTAGGGGGGGATTTATGACGCAGCCCATAAAACAAATCCCCCTACATCCCCCTTTTCCAAAGGGGGACTTAACGTGTCTTATATCCCGATCAGATCGCTGCGGTAGCTTCCCTGGGGGTGTCCGGCCGTCACCAGCTCACCACTCTTCGAGACGCGGGTCAGACGCACCCGGGTGGCGTTCCAGGCCGGCTGATGTTCGCTCCCCTCCACCAGCACCAGCAACGCCAGGGGATTAACCCCCCGCTCCCTGGCATAGCGCCCGCCACCCTTGTGGCCCTGTCCCAGCGGAATGGCCACCAGATCGGGCCGGATACCGGGATAGATCACCGCCGGCAGGCGCAGGCTTCCCCGGGGCGAGGCCACCTCGACCAGGTCGCCCTGGCTGATGCCCAGGCCGGCGGCGGTAACGGGGTTGATCTCGATCCAGCTATCCCAGACCACGCAGCTCATCGGGTCGGGCAACTGCTGCAGCCAGGGAAACGGCGCGCCCCGGCCGTCGGTGAAGGCGCTGGAGGGGTAGACCTGCAGATGCAGGGGGTACTGTGTCTCATCCCCGGCGAAGCGGGGCCGGGCCGGGTCGGGCAGGGAAGAGGCGGAGGCCCGCCGATAGACATTGTCCGGCCCCCTGTTCGATTCGAACTGTCCCCCCCGCCGCAGCAGATCGACCCACCGCGCCTCGAACTTCTCCCCCATTTTACCGCTTACCCGCTTCGCAACCGTCCCTTTGAGAAATTCCAGCCAGGATTTCTGGGGCAGGGCGGCTGCCGGCGCCCCGCCCAGTTGGGAGGCCGCGGCCAGCAGCACATCGCCGAACTGGCGGGTGTCATGGAGCGGCATGACCACCGGTTGCATCAGCCCGTACAGCGGGCGGCGGGAGCCGGCCAGCGGTTCCACGTCCCCCCAGCTCTCCAGCGCGGCATGGTCGGGCAGGATCAGGTCGGCCTGCAGGGCGCTGTCGTCCAGCAGCGTGGCAAAGCTGACGCAGAAGGGCACCTTGTCCAATGCCTGCTGAAAGCCGGTGGCCGGCGGTATGGCATGGACCGGATCGCCCTTGATCAGGGCCAGCTTGATCCTCCCGGCTTGCATGCTTTCGATTAGCGCCATAAGTTGGGTAAAGGAATTATCCGGGCCGCTCGGGGCGGCGGCCGGGTAGATACCGCCGGGACGGTTGAGGCTTCCGGCCAGCATGTTCAGCAATTGTATCGCCCGGACCGATTCCGGGCCATTGCTCTGAAAGGCGACCGATTCACCGGCCAGGGCCAGGGAGGGGCCGGTGCCGGCGAACTCGCGGGCCACCTCGGCGATGGACTCTTTCGCCAGGCCGGTCATATCGGCTACCCGCGGCAGATCGTAAGGCTTCAAGCGCCCCAGAAGCTCTTCCGGCCTGAGGCCATTGGCGGCCAGTGCGGACTTGTCGTGGAGCTTTTCCTCCAGAATCAGGCGGGCCATGCCCAGGGCCAGGGCTCCCTCGCTTCCCGGGCGGGCCGGCATCCAGCGGTCGGCTGAGGCGCAGGTCAGTGACATCCGGCCGCCGATGTAGGTGAAATGGCCGCGGACCGTGTCACGACCCTGGCGCATGCGGCCGAAGGCGTTGCCGTACTGGACCGGCGAGAGGTGGTTCTCCACGAAATCGGCGCCGAAGCTGAGCAGGTAACGGGTCTCGGCCAGGTCGTAGAAGGGGAGCCCCGCCTGGCCGAAGGTCTGGCGGTCGGCCAGCCGCAGCCAGTCGGGGGCCAGCAGCTCGTAGGAGACGTGCCGGGACGAACCGAAGGAGCGCATGAAGGCAGTGACAAGCGTGGCCAGGGAACCGGAGAGCTGCGGCGTCAGCAGGGCCAGGCCGTCAGTGGAGTGCTCCTGCTGCAGCTCCTTGAGTTTTGCTGTGAGAAGTCCCAAGCCCTCTGCCCAGGTGATCCGGGTGAATTCCCCCGAACCGCGCGCCCCGCTGCGTTTGAGTGGCTGCTGCAGCCGGTCGGGGTGGTAAAGCTCCTGCAGTACGGCCTGACCACGCGCGCAGAGCCTGCCGCGGTTGACCGGGTGATCGGGGTTGCCTTCGATCTTCTTCGCCCGTCCTTCCGACTCCCGCACCAGGATCCCGCAACCGGCCGGGCAGAAAGCGCAGGAACTGGCGTAATAGGTGGCCCGGCCGGGGGTCACGCCCTCGTCCGGGCCGATCAGATAGGGGATCAGCTTCTCGTTTTTCGACTGGCAGCCCGCCAGCAGCGCGCCGGCGGCCGTCATCCCACTGAGCTGTAAAAAGGTTCGGCGCTTCATACGGGCTCCGTAAAACTAATAAAACATTTGGCCACAGAGGACACAGAGTTCTCAGTGTAAATAAGGCTGTTACAGGTTTAGACCACTTCATAAAAATGGGTTTGTCGCTGTGATTCTCTGTGTTCCCTGTGACCTCTGTGACCTCTGTGGCTTGCCGTTTTAAGGTTATATATGACAGGTCCAGCAATCGATGCTGGCCTTGTGCCGCCGGTGACAACCCAGACACCAGCCCATCTTGAGAGTGGCGGTGCGGCCGATGCGCTCCATTGTGGCCACCGCACCGTGGCAGACGCTACAGTCGACCTTGGCCCGGATATGCATCATGTGCGGAAAATAGACATGGTCGGGAAGGGTGTTGACCCTGACCCAGGGGATCGCCGCGCGCTTATCCCAGTATGCCATCAGCTTCCTGATTTCAGGGGAATCGGGGGAGATGAACAGGTGACAGGCACGGCAGTCCGCCAGCGCCGGGATGCCGGCCGACGAAGATACCGGGGCGTAGCGGTGACAATAGAGGCAGGGGATGCCATTTGCACCGGCATGCACCTTATGGCTGAAGGCGATTGGCTGGACCGGAGAGCGGTCACTTATTTCCAGCGGCAGGCTGTAGAGCAGCAGCAAGGCGACGGCAAGCAGACCTGCCGCGAAAACCAGACCGACTATGAGCCATGAACTTTTCATGCTGGTTACCACTCGATAGTGGGAATATCATCAGGCGTAAGAGGCTTGTTCCGTAGCGTTGATGATATCACTCATTCGCCGGTTGTCAAAAAAATGCCGGTTTTGCTGATGAAGGCCGGGATAATGCTGTCCCGCCCATGATGGTGGATATGCTATAATGGTCATACCGGAAAGGACGCTCTGTCCATCCGGGCAGGTCGTGAGGAGAGGAGATGAGTACCATGCTGGAAGGATTTAATGTCACCGCTTCCGAAGTGCGAGAGTGTCTGCAGCACGGTGAGGAGTTGCAGTTTGTCGAATTGCGCCATCATCACAAACATGACTGGAGCCTGTTCAAGGCGAGAGGGGCCTTGCGCCTTGAAAGCGATGCCCTGGAACGGCACCTGACGGAACTTCCCCATAACCGGCCGATCGTGGTCTTCGCGGATTGTCCGGGAAATGAACCAGTCTCCCGGACTGTGCGGATGCTGCGGGAGCATGGCTGGAACGATGTCCATTCACTGGCCGGTGGTTTCGATGCCTATCTGGAGGCCGGACTTCCGGTGGAGCCTGTCAGCAGAGCGATACCCGCCACCAGGATCATGCTGCTCTGATGCCGCGTAAGCCCTGTGCAGCGGGCATGGGCGGTGGTTGCATCCTCTGGGTGACCACCGCCCTTGCCCGTGTTACGGATGAAAAACGGGCATGATCCCGGTTATTTCTGCACCCATTTGCCGTTCTGAAGCTGCATCCACCAGCCCGCTTTTGCCGCTTCGCGCCGTGTTTCGGCATAGGTGGCGGCGGCTTTGCCCATGGTCTGGTCCAGGGCGGCCTTGGTCATTTCCTGTTTGGTTGTTTTCAGTATGGCCTTTGCCATGCCGCTGATAATCGTCTTGCGGTTCCGGTTTTCCGCGCTGACCAACGCCTCGTCCTGAGCGGTTACCTTCGTCTTATCCCGCACCGTAACCAGCCCCTGGCTCGTCAGCCCGACTGCTCCTTTGTTAAAGAGGGCCTCCAGAGCCGACAGTCTCTGGCTCATTTCGGCATAGGCGCTGATCACCTCGGGCATGCTTCCCAATTCAATGGCCAGATCATCACCGCTTTCGGCGGCATGGGCAACGGCGCTAAGGGAGAAATCCGGGAACATGCCCCGCAGGCTGCTCTGCGGTCCCGGTTCCTTCGGCTTTGGTTCCACTGCCGGTTGTTTATCCGTGTTGGGCAGATTTTGCCCGTCTTTTTTCAGGAGCATTTCGTCAAGAGATACATAGGCATCCTTGACCGCCTTTTCAGGAAAATAGACATTGACGGTAATAACCGCACAGGAGACCAGCAACCCGCATCCTCCAGCCAACAACCATTTCATGAGTCTCATTCTTCATCCTCCTCTTAGGGTGTTTGTACCTATTGTACCTCATTCGTCCCACTTGAATTCAGCCGCCGGCGGGGCTTCAGCGGGGGTTTCCTTTCCCGTGGCGCCCGTCGCGCCCGTGCCGCGCACTGTTGCCTCCTTGATGGAACCGAGCAAATGCTCCAGGGCGATCCGGTTCTGGCTGGGTGCGATAGTGACGCTCAGGTCCCGCACTCCGAATAGATTTGTATGTGAGATGTCAAGACTGTCGAAGGTCAGGAAACCCTTTTCCAGGACCGCCTTTATACCGGCATGATCATAGGATCTGTCCGAGCTGAAAAAGAAGCCGCTCAGTTTTTTTCCTGACAGGCGCTGAAGAAATGCCTTGCTGACCAGCATTTTTTCAGCGCTCGTTTCCCGTGCCCAAAATTCGGTAAAGCCGGTTATGCCCGATAGCTGCGAACCCCTGCCCTGGACGCTCACGATCCCATCGATTTTACCGGAC
>JAJYBH010000060.1 GCA_021779135.1 Deltaproteobacteria bacterium | reverse complement strand
GTGTATCTTACGGGCCTCGTGCCAGGTGCCGTCTATCAGGATGAAGTGGGTGATGCCGGTCATGTCGCCGTCGTTGTCGTCGGCGGCGCCGGGGTAGACCAGTGCCACCCCGCCCGCCTCGATCTCATCCGACAGGCGGGCGGGAGGTTCCATCCGGTCCCAGCGCACCTGCTCGGCGTCGCCCCCCAGAACATCCAGCACCAGGCGACCGGTATTGGAGCGTTTGCCGAATTCCTTGAAATGGGTCAGAAGGGTGAATTTCATGTCTGAAACAGCCCCAGCAGCATCTTGGTCCCCATCACGATCAGCAACAGGGCAAAGATCTTTTTCAAGCGGCCAATCGGCAGGGTGTGGGCCAAGCGTGCCCCGAGCGGCGCGGTCAGCACGCTTGCCACTGAAATCCCCAGCAAGGGCGGCAGGTAGACAAACCCGAGGGTGTACGGGGGAAGATTGGCCGCCAGTCCGTTGACCATGTAGCCGGCCGCGCCAGCCAGTGCAATCGGCAAACCGATCGCCGCGGATGTGCCGATGGCATTGCGCAGGGCGACATTGCACCAGACCAGAAACGGCACGGACATGCTGCCGCCGCCGATGCCGACCAGGCTGGAGACGCAGCCGATCAGCCCGCCGGCTCCGAAGATCGCCGTACGGCCTGGTAACTGCCGGTGCGGATGGGGACGGATATCGAGCAGCATCTGGACCGCCACGAAATACAGGAAGGCTACAAAGAAGGCCTTGAGTATGCCGGTCGATAGCTGGGCCGCTACCCACGAACCGAAAAAGGTGCCGGCCAGAATTCCCGGTGTTATCCGACGCACCACGGACCAGTCGACCGCTCCCCGCAGATGGTGGGAACGCAGGCTGGAGATCGAGGTAAATATGATGCTGGCCAGCGAGGTGCCCAGGGCCAGGTGGAGGATGTGCTCCGGTGGCATCTGCCGGGAGACAAAGATAAAGGTCAGCATCGGTACGATCACCAGGCCGCCGCCGACACCGAGCAATCCGGCCAGCACCCCGGCAAAGGCTCCCAATCCCAGATATATCAGCCACGCAGACATCCCCGGCCTCCCCACGGTATTGAATCGACCGCCACATCATACGCGGTGGGCGGCTATTTTTCCACCACATAAAAAAACCGCGGCAGCGCTTCCCGGTTTACCTCCGGCCGTCTATTCGGTTATACTGCCGCATCTGCAGGCCGCTTTCGACCGCGGTCAAGCCGGGTGAGCACGGCAGCGAACGCATATTCCTGCCAAAAGCACCTTTACCTAGCCCGGATAAACCGGATAAGTGCGATAACGAAATTATATTCTTCCTGACCCCCGATAAACGGGATAAGTACGCTCACGAAATGATTTCTGCCAAAAGCCGCATAAATAATTTCTACCGTACTAAAAAGGCGCATAAATTAATTTTTAACTTACTAATTGCCCGGAAGGTGGCGACCCATGGCCAGATGTTCAAACTGCAACGCCCCCCTGCCCGATGGCTCCCTGCTGTGCGCCTACTGTGGCGACCGCAACGATATCGATCTCAAGGGGATACACTATTACACCACCCATGAAAACAACGCTCCCCGCACCTGCCCGCGCTGCGGCATCCACCTCAAGACCATTGACCTGAAACTGCGGGGGAGATTTCTCATCGACCGCTGTGGGCAATGCCTGGGGCTGTTCTTCGATCCGGGTGAGCTGGAGGCGCTGCTGGAGGCGACCGTCAGCAACGTGTTCCTGATCGACAGAAGCGGGCTGGACGGCATCAACCTGCACCGGCAGCCCGACCAGTACCCGGTCTCCTACATCAAATGCCCGGTCTGCTCACAACTGATGAACCGGGTCAACTTCGGTGTCAGGAGCGGCGTCATAGTTGATCGCTGCAAGGCCCACGGGGTCTGGCTCGATGGTGGGGAACTGCGGCACCTGATGGAGTGGATGAAGTTGGGCGGCAAGCTCCTCGACCAGGAACGTCAGGAACAGGCCAGAAAGGAAGAGCAGAAGCGGGAGAGCGAACAACGCCGGAAACTGGCCGGTTACAGCAGCGAACCGTCACCGTTCGACAGCTTTGGCGATCCCTTGCGCCAGTCCGACCCCGACCTTTTCGATATCATCTATAAGGCCATTCGACTTTTTACGAGGTAATTTCCTCAATCCTGGGATTAAAAATATCAACAGCAATAGGCGGACCAAGGGCCGCCTATTGCACATCGTATCAGCCTGACATTGCCTGCCTCGATTCCCTTCTACACAGGGCTATCCACACTCTCGGCCAGCCTCGCGGCCAGCTCGCGCAGGATGGCGGAATCCTCCAACCCGTCGATGAATCGCTGCGGGATTCGTGAAAGCCCGACCTGCGCGCCGACCAGTGCGCCGGTCAACGTGGCGCGGGCCTGATTCTGGCCTCCGCCGTTGACTGCGTGCAGGACGGCCGACTCGAAATCATCGTGGAAGCGGGCCGCCAGATAGTAGGCCGCCGGAAGCTGGTGATAGATGGCGCAGGGCATGCCGTAGACAATCGATACCTTCCAGGCCGGTTCGATACGGATATCCGGGTCGATCGCCGCGGCCGCCATATAGGAGGGGGTCAGGAGGGCATCCGGTGAGGCGAAGCGTCCGCTGCTGGGCGGGTCCGGGTCGCCGGGGCGGGGCGGCTGCAGATTCTCAGCCGTGATATGGTGAAAGGGGAGCTCCCCTCTGTTGACCAGCCGCATCAGCTTGCCGGACAGGTGCGAGTTCAGCGGATGCCCCTGCACCAGCATCCCCAGCACCGCTCCGTAGGCCACGGTCATGGAAACGACCGTGGCGTCGGTCTGGGTGAGTACCGTATTGCCGGTGATGGCTGCCGCAAGCTGCGCGGGGTCTCCGGCATAGCGCACCGCCAGCGCCAGGGTGCGTTCGATCGCCTCGGTGTCGTCGGCATGGCCGCCGGTCTGCCCCCAGGGCAGTTTCTGCTGCACCCGCTGCCGCCACAGTTCACGGATCGACTGGCTGGTGTATCCGCCCGGCCCGCTGACGGGGGTGCCGTCCAGGAAGGGCAAGATCTCTTCATCCATGCGGCGGCAGAAATCAGTTTCGTCATAGCGGCCGCACTCCACCAGCGAGCGCAAAGTCAGTTTGAGTATTAGGCCGGCTTGGGAGAGCTGGCCCGCCTTGAGCCCGGCGTGGTAGCGGCCCGGTTTCGGGTCGCTGTAGTCGCTGATCCACTCGCCGTAGTCGCGGTGCAGTTCATCGAGGTCGTAGTACCAGTGCGGCCCAAGAGCCAGGGCATCACCGATAAAGGCGCCCATGATGGCTCCTGCCGCGCGGTCCTGAATGGTTGTGTCAGACATGCGGAGCCTCCTTAATCAGATCTGATTGCCGGCTAGGCGGTTTTTTTACAGGTTCATTATACGCCCGGTGGATAAGATGGGGTGCAGCGTTTTTTCGGCGGGATGGCGCTCAGGGGAGGGATTTATTTTTCCTTGCCCTGGAACACGACTTCCAGGCGAAAAGTGAAAGTATATTTGTTATCGAAACTGCCATCGGCCAACCTCGGCCAGGAGATCTCCGGTTCCAGTTCATAAAAGAGCCAGCTTCGTAAAAAGTTCCGGCGATAGCGGGCGAGTACCCGGTAATTCAACACCGCGTCGTCGATACTGGTGTTGCCATAGACGCCGCCGATCAGGGTTATGGCGCTCCGGGGCGAGAGCTCGCGAATCAGGGACAACTCCGTGCCCCACTCCAATCCTCTTATATTGTAGGCAACCGTGCCGGTATTTGCCCACCTGAGAATCGTTTTCCGGTCGAGCAGCCTTTCCAGGTCGATCTCCGTTGTTTCACCTGGACCGTCGAGATTCTTGGCAAAAACTGTCTCACTGAAGCGCAGCAGCGAGACCTTGCTGAACTTGTGGGTAGATTGAAAACGTCCCCGCACGAATGCCTCCGGCGGGATGACCAGGCGGACCCCGGCACCGACAAACATGTCCAGGGTTGGAGTTTTGATAATGCCATAACGAAGTTCCGTATTGATGAAGCGCACTGACTGGGTGTTCCTGTCAAGGCCCGGATTGCCCGGGTCCTGCGGGAGGCTTGATGATGAGCGATCAGGCTCGTTATCTCCAAAAACCACCAGATGCAACCGGTCATTGATCCGGGAAAGCTGGAGATTCGCGTATAAGGTTGTACCCGGGTCGATCTTTCCCTCCTCGTCTATCCGGAGAGAACTTCGCCATCTGATCTGGTATTCGGTCTTTTGCTGGCTCTCGGTCTTGGTGTTGCCGAAAAAATTGTCCAGGTCGATTACCTTTTCGAGGATGTTCCTCTCCAGCGTGTCGTGAGCCTCATCGATGGTGCTGGCGGGAGCGGTGGTCGTATTTCCGGGGGTGGCAGCGGCCGGCTCAGCCACTTTTGGCGTGGCGGGTGATGTTGTCGGGGCGGGTTCGCTTGTCGGCGCATCCCCGGCAACAGCCATCCCGGCACCTACCGGGAAAACCAGCAGATGGGCAGACAGGGCGAGTACGCGGGACCAGAACAGCGGTCCTGAATGTTCGGCCATAGGTCACTCCATGGAAAACAGGCCAGGTAACGCCTGATTTCCGGGCACTCCAGCTCTTGCTCCCCGGAGATCAAACGGATTTTTATAATAATGACTTGCACCAGGTAAATCAATTCTTGATATGCGGTGCCGCCGGCATGAAGCGGGACGGTTTGACAATGGATGAATTGTTGTCATAGTTGTAGTGCATTCTACCTAACGTTGGCGGGGATAAATCATGTCAGACATGGAACTGTTCTGGAAGAGTGCTGATCAGGCCGAACGACTGGAGGAACTGATCAGTTGTGATCCAGAGTTGCGGGAAGTCCCGCTCCGGCGGGATGTCCGTTCCCTTGGGCGACTGCTGGGTACGGTCATACGGGAGCAGGCCGGCGAAGAGGCCTTTGCGGCCGAAGAAGAACTCCGCCACCTGGCGATCAAGCACCGTGGTCTGAATAACGGCCAGGGAGAAGCCAGCCTCGATTTACCCGGCGAACGGGAGCTGCAGGAACGGGCGGTGCAGATAATCAGTCTGATGAGCACCACCGAGGCCTACCGGGTCGTCAAGGCCTTCTCCACCTATTTCGAGTTGACCAACCTGGCGGAAACCAACCACCGCAAGCGACGCAGGCGTGCCGCACGGCTTGCCCGTGGAGACCGCGACAAGCCCGGCTCGCTGCGCGGCACCTTCCTGCGCATGCAGAAGGCCGGCATCAGCCTTGAAGAGGCGCTCTGGTGGCTGCAACAGGTGCAGGTCATACCGGTCTTCACCGCTCATCCCACCGACGTGGCGCGGCGGGTGGTTCATTTCAAGCGGCGGCGCATCGCAGGCGAACTGGAGTCACTCGATCGCCTGCCGCTGACCGATGCAGAGGCGCTGCAGGGCCAGACCGCCATGCTGGCCGAGATCACCGCCCTGTGGCAGACCGACGAGGTGCGCCGGCAAAAGCCCACGGTGCTGGATGAGATCAAGATGGGGCTCGACCATTACCCGGGGTCACTGATGACGCCGATCCACGAACTTTACGAGGAGCTGGCCGCAGCGCTCGGCGAAGCCTACGGCGCCTCTGTGGCTCCCGCTGCGCTGCCGACGCTGGTCCGTTTCGGTTCCTGGGTCGGCGGCGACCGGGACGGCAACCCCCATGTCACCGCCGAATCCACCCGAGCAGCGCTGCAGAAGGCCCGCGAAACCATTCTGGGCGACTATAGTGCGTCCCTGGAGGAGTTGCGCCGTCTCCTGACACCTTCCACATTCAGGATACCGGTCACCCGGCAGTTGTCAAGCGCCGTGCAAAACTATCGTGACAATCTCTCCCTCGGCGACCAGGAGCCGGATGTCATACCGGAATGCGAGCAGTACCGGCGCATGGCCGGATTCATCCTCCATCGTCTGCGCCACACCCTGTTTGATCAGGAGCACTCCGATGCCTACCCGGCGGCGATCGATTTCGAGCGCGACCTGCTGCTGATCCGTGAGAGCATGGCCACCAACGCGGGGGAACGTCTGGCGCGCACGCTGATCGACCCGCTCCTGCAGCGCCTGAGAACCTTCGGCTTTCACCTGCACAGCCTCGATATCCGTCAGCACGCCCGGATCCATGCCAGGGCGGTCGCCGAACTCGCGGCCGGAGGCACGACCCGCGCCGCTCCTGCGATTGTCCTGCCGGCGCCGCCCAGCCCTGAAACCAGGGAGCTGCTCGACACGTTGCGGGCCATAGCCGTTTTAAAACAGCGCTACCCGGCCGAGGCCATTCGGAGCTATGTGATCAGCGGCGCTTCCAGCGTCCGGGACACCCTTTCCCTGATCTGGTTGATGGAGCTATGCGGCGTGCGTGTCGCGGGCGACAAAAACGGCGATCCGGGACTGATGCCGGTTCCGCTCTTCGAGTCCATCGAGGATCTGCGCAATGCCCCGGATGTCTGCCGGACCCTGTGGAGTTCTCCGGAATATGCGCCCTTTCTCGAGTCGTGGGATCGCCGGCAGGAGGTTATGCTCGGCTATTCCGACTCCAACAAGGATGGCGGCATGCTGACCAGCTCCTGGGAGATCCACAAGGCGCACCAGAGGTTGCACCAGGTAGCTGACGAGTGCGGGGTCAGGCTCATCCTGTTTCACGGCCGGGGCGGCACGGTCGGCCGGGGGGGCGGGCCCACGCACCGGGCGATCGTGTCCCAGCCTGCCGGGGCCTTCAGCGGTTCCCTGAAGATTACCGAACAGGGAGAGGTCATCAACTGGAAGTATTCGGATGCATCCCTGGCGATACGCAACCTGGAACTGATGGTGGCGGCATCCCTGGAGGCCCTGGCACGTCCCGGCCTGGTGGAGTCGGCCCCCGAGACCGGATGGGAACAGGCACTGGAGGAGATGTCAGCTGATGCCTACGCCTTCTACCGCGCGTGCATTGCGGACAACCCCGATATCATCCCCTACTTCGAACAGGCCACGCCGGTCCTGGAGTTCGAACTGGCCAAGATAGGTTCCCGCCCGGCAAGGCGGGGAGCTACCCGTGGCCTCTCCGACCTGCGGGCCATCCCCTGGGGGTTCGGCTGGATGCAGAGCCGTCACGTAATCCCCGGCTGGTTCGGGATCGGCCATGCCTTGGAACGTTTTACCGAAAAGGGTCCGGACGAAATGGTCATGCTCTGCGACATGATGCGTCGTTTCCCCTTCTTCTATGACCTGATCCGGAATGTGGAGCTGGCGCTGACCAAGGTCGATCTGCCGCTGGCCCGGCAATACTCGAACCTGGTGCCCGACAGGGCATTGCGCGAGCGGGTATTCGGCATGGTGGTCGAGGAATACCAGCGCACCCGCCGGATCGTGCTGTCTGTCACCGGCCAGTCGCGCCTGCTGGAAAAGAACCAACCCCTGGCGCGTTCCATCCGCCTGCGGAATCCCTATGTGGACCCGTTGTCGCTGATTCAGATCGAACTGTTGCGGAGGAAGCGGTCCGGGGATGAGAGCGATGAGCTGAACTACGTGCTGGCCGCAACCATCAGTGGCATTTCGGCGGGTTTGCGGAATACCGGCTAGTGTCCCGTTTGGTTAGTCGTGGGAAGTAATTCCGAGATATTTTGGTTGTTGCCAAGGCGCGGCGACGCAGGTGTAGCCCGGTCTACTTCAAGGAGCCGTAACGCCGGCAACGGCCAAAAGAACCGGAATTACGAGTACGAACTAACCGCACGGGACACTAGTGCTGAAGGCAGGGCAGGGTGGGTATGGCCGTGCGGGGTAAAGGGTAGTCAGTCTCGCATGGATAACAGATAGATTTCGCGGGATTGGCAAACAACAAAGGCGGCCGATGGGCCGCCTTTGTTGTTTGCAGTTCCATAGCGGGCACTGGATCATGCCAAGTTTCTGTTACTTGAAAGTATCCAGGATATAGCGGGCTATCTCCGCCGCATCCTTATCGGGGATGGCTGTTTCGTCAAACCTGGTCATTCCCTGTTCGGGGTTGCGCATGACCTTTACGATGTCCTCGGGTTTGGTGATCTTGTGCTTGGTCAGGGATTTGGCATGCAGGGTATACTCGGGCTTGACGATATTCCCTCCATCGGGATGGCACACCGCGCAGTGCTGTTTGAACAGTGCTTCGCCCGTCTTGGCCTGCTCCGGCTGCGAGGGTGCCGGCAGCGGCGCGGTCATCGTCTGGGGTGCTTCCGTTTTCGGCGGGGTTTCTTTCTTGCACCCGCCGAGGAGTGCCCCCCCGAACACCAGAAGTGCCCCCCAACGTAGTACGCTCAAATTCTGCATATGAAGCTCCTCTCCGGTCATGGATTTGATGCGGAAAATTGTCCGCATCCTCCGCCCAACTATACCCCCTGATTTCACCAAGTCAACACCCATGGTTAATAATCGAACTATCAGGTGAGCTGTGGTCCTTGGCAGGATTCATGTAACTCCCTTGCGACGTCGCAGAGGGCGTTGCGAGGTTCATTCAGGGCTTGACGGACCAGGCTTGCCTTGCGGTGTTTCACCATCCTGCGGCTTATCTTCGACACCGGTCTCGGGTTCCGCCTGCTCCGCAGCCGGTTGTGACGGGGGCGGAGGCAGCGGCGCCAGGAGCTCCCCGCCATGTTTGGGGCAGTACTCGCGTGGCTCGGTCCCGGCGATATAGACTTCGTCCCTTTTTTCCGGGCAGTCGGGGGTGGCCAGGAAACCGGTCGTCGGGTCAATGGAAACGGAGACGACCGTATCCGGCCGGGGGAAATCATCCGCCGGCTTCGACGCCACGACCGTGCGCATGAACCGTTCCCAGATCGGGGCCGCGACAGCACCGCCGGTAAAACCTTTCCCGCCCGGCTTGGGCTTGTCGTAGCCAACCCAGACCCCGGTAATGACGTGCGGGGTGTAGCCGACAAACCAGGCATCGCGGTACTCATCGGTCGTGCCGGTCTTGCCGGCGGACGGGTGAGCCAGGTTGAATTTCTTGAGACCCTTGGCGGTGCCATAGGTCATGACATCTTTCAGCATCTGGGTGGTGATGTAGGCGGCAGCCGGTGAAAGGACCGGGCTGGCTGCCGGGGGGGTCTCGACCCAGGTGCGACGTTTGCTGTCGTATACCCGGATGATGGACCTCGCCGCGGGACGCATCCCGGCGGTAGCCAGAGGGGTGTAGGCCAGCACCAGGTCATTCAGGGTGACTTCACTGGTTCCCAGGGCCAGGGAAAGGCCATTCCCGGCCTGTAGCGGCAGCCCCATCCGCCCGGCAGCCTCGACGAAATACGGGACTCCGATCGCATCCAGCAGTTTCACGGCAATGACGTTGTTGGAATAGGCCAGGGCGCGTCTCAGGGAAAGGTCCCCATACCGCTCCCTGCCGTAGTTCAGCGGCTCCCAGGTTTCATTGTTGCCGCGATTGTACACGACCGGTGTGTCATTCCAGATGCTGCCGGCCGTAAAACCCTTTTCCAGTGCCGCGGCATAGATCAGCGGCTTGATGGCCGAGCCGGGCTGGCGCTGGGCTGAAAAGGCGCGGTTATAGCCGCTCCTGGTGACGTCAACGCCTCCTACGGCAGCCAGGACATCGCCTGTGGCAGGGTCCAGACAGATCAACGCTCCCTGCAGATTGGGAGAAATGCGCTTAACCCCTTCGCGCAAGGCCAACTCTGCCTGTTTTTGCAGCCTCAAATCCAGGGCAGCGGTCACCTCCAGCCCACCTTGTTCGACGACATCCGCCCCATAGCGTTCGATCAGCTTGCTTTGGATATGGGCCAGATACTGCGGGGCCTGCCCGGTTTGCGTAAAGGTAACGCGCTGGTTCCGCAGCGTCTGCCTCTGCCGGGGTGTGATCATCTTCAGTTCCACCATGCGCCTGAGCACTACATCCCTGCGCCCGGTAACCTGGGCCGCTTTACCCAACGGATTGTAGCGGGCCGGATTTTTCTGCACGCCGGCCAGCAGGGCACACTCGGCCTCGTTCAGTTGCTCCGGGTTCTTGTCGAAATAGAGCCGGGCCGCCTGGGCAATGCCCCAGGCCCCGTTTCCGTAATAGATCTCGTTGAAATACATCTCCAGGATCTGCTTTTTGGTGTACTTCTCCTCAAACTCCATAGCCATGCGGGCTTCGTCGAACTTTCGTTCGAAGGTCTTGGCTCCGGACAGGTACCTGTTCTTGATCAACTGCTGGGTGATGGTCGAGCCCCCTTCGGCAAAGCGCCCCTTGACCACGTCCTTGACCAGGGCCCGGGCGATCCCGCGCACATCGATGCCGCCATGCTCGTAAAAGCGGGCATCTTCCACGGCCACCACGGCCTGCTGCAGGAAGAGAGGAATACGGTCGATGGTGACCCAGTAGCGTTTCTCCGGCAGAATCCGGCCTACAAAGCGCCGGTGACTGTCAAAGACCTTGATGGAGGTATAACCGGCGGGCAGTGGGGGATACGTGGCGAAGTTCTCCACGGCCCGGGCCGATCCGACCGGGATCAAGAGCAGGAACAGTCCTGTGACAAAGTAACGGATGGTCTTGGCGATAAATGGGAACGGTTGAACTACCACGATGGTTGTTTACTCCTTGTGCGAGAGCGGATCATGGCCGGACACAGGGTCACGCCGGCACTCCGTTCTTATGTACCCAACGTTCCATATTGCCTCAAAAATCCGACAATCGCCAGTCGAAACTTGCCTGGTACTGAATGCCCGGGAACGGATTTCCATCTTTGATCTCAATGTGATAAAATGACACTTACAAGAGAAGCAGCAGTATTGACACTGTTGCAATACATAGTGGCCCGGTACGGGAAGTTTCATGTTCCGACGGGCTGTGCTGACACGCAAAGTCGTTCAGCCGGAAAAGCAGGAAGGAGGTCCATCATGAAACTCAGTACCAGGTATCAGGCAAAGGGCATATTTCGCGTCGCAAGAGGTACGCTCAAGGAGTTTGCCGGTAAAATCAGTTCCAATTCCATGCTGGGAGTCAAGGGCAAATTTGATCGCCTGGCCGGCAAGGTACAGTGGAAAATCGGCAAGGCCCAGGGGGTGTTCGGGCTGTAGTAGCGGAGTCCTGGGTCCTCTCGTTGGACTGTATCAGGGCATTCACGACAGTCATTCATGAAAGAAGGTGGCAGAGATGTTAACCACGCAAACGGCAAAACCGGAAGCGGGAGCAGGTAAGGCAGCCAACAAGCTGAACTACTGTCATCCCAGCGTCTGCGTCGGAGGTGCGCAACCGAGCAGTTGTGTATGTCCAACCAAGACAAAATAATGAATTCGCGCTGGGAAACACCGTAGGTGCTCCAACGGGCTTTCCAGCTTTACAGAGCAAGAGTCATGTTCAGCGGGCGGCCAATCGGCCGCCCGCTGAACATATGAAATCCTCCCCTTGAGTACCCGCACCGCATAGAACATGCACTTCTTCCCAGGCCGCCTCGATTCATGGGCTGCCGTGCAGGATCCTGAAATACTCCTTCTCCGTCACCAGATCCAGTGAACTCTCCACCCTGTCGATAAACACCATCCCGCGGATATGGTCGAACTCATGCTGGAAGACCCGCGCCATGAAGTCCTCATACTCTTCTTCCCGCACTTCACCCGCGCGGGAGAGATAACGCACGCCGATCCGCCGATGCCGGGGGACCAGGCCGCGCAGTCCGGGGATGCTCAGGCACCCCTCCCAAGCACGCTCCTTTTCATCGGATGTCCAGAGGAGTTCCGGGTTGATCATCGCCGTCGGCTCCATCTCCGGGGCCTGGGGATAGCGCGGGTTGGGGTGCGATGAGACGATGAAGAGGGATAGTGATTCGAACACCTGGGGTGCGGCGATACCGACGCCATTGGCATCCGCCACCGTCACCAGCATGTCGTCGATCAGCGACTGGACGGCCGGGTCGCGCGGGTCAACGACCGTTGCCCCCACCGTCCGCAGGACCGGCTGTCCCAGTTGTGCAATCTGTCTCAGAATCGGCATGGCGTTCTCCTTTGCGTGTGAAGCGTCAGCAGGGCCTGCTAGTAGTATAGCAGTTATCACCGGTAGCTGAAATGTCAGAAACGGTCTCCCGGGAGATGTGACAGATTGCCGGCCGCCTTGAAGATGCAGCAGATGCAGTAAAAAAGGGGACCGGCGGCTTTTCACGAAAGCAGCCGGTCCCCTGGATGTGAAGGCACGGTTTTTTTTCTACAAAAGCCGGTTGAGAAAGCTCCTGATCCGCTCATTGTCCTGCCCCTTGCTGAAGAGTTCCTCCGGCGTCCCCTCCGCCAGAAAGTTCCCCCCGTCCATGAAGATGACACGGTCGGCCAGTTCCCGCGCAAAGCCCATGTGATGGGTGACGATGATCATGGTCATTCCCTCGTCGGCCAGGGTGTGGATGGCGTCGAAGACCTCGCCGACCAGCTCGGGGTCCAGGGCCGAGGTCGGTTCGTCGAACAGCATCATCTTGGGGTGCATGGCCAGGGCCCGGGCGATGGCCACCCGCTGTTTCTGTCCGCCCGAGAGGGTGGCCGGAAACACGTCGCGCTTGTCGGACAGCCCCACCTTGGCCAGCATGCCGTCCGCGATGGAGCGGGCTTCATCGGCCGGTTTGCACTGTACGGTCAGCGGGCCTTCCATCACGTTGCCCAGCACGGTCATGTGCGGGAAGAGGTGAAAATGCTGGAAGACCATGCCGATCTCCGCCCGCAGCGCGCTGATCGCCTGGGGGCGGTCCGCATGGCGTTTTCCGTGGCGCATGACATAGCCGACCTCGCGACCTTCAAATCGGATGGTCCCTTCGTCGATCTCCTCCAGCAGGTTGATCGAACGGAGCAGGGTGGATTTGCCCGAGCCGGAGGGGCCGATGATGACCAGTTTTTCGCCGGGAGAAACCTCCAGGTTGATCCCATTGACCGCCGTCAGATCTTTGAAGCGTTTGGTGATGTTCTCCAGCGTCAGGAGTGGTTGGCTAGCGCTGTTCATAGATTCCCGCCCGGTATTCGATCTTTTCGAAGATAAAGGTGAAGATGGTCGTCAGAACCAGATAGATCATCGCTGCCAGCACCAGCGCCGTGATGTTGAAATAGGTGTTGAAGAGCTGGTCGGCCGCGCGCATCAGTTCGACCATGGCGATGGTCGAGACCAGGGCCGTGTCCTTGATCAGGGCGATAAACTCGTTGCCGACGGGCGGCATCAGGCGCTTGTAGGTCTGGGGGATGATGACCCGCCGCATGGCCTGGCCGTAGCTCATGCCAATGGCCTTGGCCGCCTCCATCTGACCATGATCGATGCTCTGGATCGCTCCGCGGATGATCTCGCCCAGATAGGCCGAGTAGTTCAGGCCCAGGCCGATGACCGCCGCGGTCATCGGCGACAGGGTGATGCCGAGCGAGGGCAGGCCATAATAGATGAAGAACAGTTGCAGGAGCAGCGGGGTGCCGCGGAAAAACCAGATGATGAACCAGCACAGGCCCGACACCGGTCGCAGCGTGCTGATGCGTCCCAGGGCGATCAGCAGGCCGCCCAGGGGAGATACCAGCATGGTGCAGAGCACGAGCAGCAGCGTCATCATCGCCCCCCTGCCCAGGGCCGGCAGGAAGCGCAGCGTATCCGCCAGTACAGTGTGCCATTTGGGCCTGAGCTGGTCTTTCAAGGCCGCGACGAAGTTGCGCGCCTCACTGTTGTCGGGGAAGAGCCGCAAAACCTCCTGGCAGGCGGCCAGGGCCTTGTCGGTCTCCTCCTGCGAGG
This sequence comes from Deltaproteobacteria bacterium, assembly GCA_021779135.1. Taxonomy (GTDB): domain Bacteria; phylum Desulfobacterota; class Desulfuromonadia; order Geobacterales; family Pseudopelobacteraceae; genus CAIPTY01. The sequence goes on along the minus strand of JAJYBH010000060.1, from coordinate 7,039 downwards.
CCAGGATGCGGGCGGCCTGCATGCGACTGGATACAAAGGGGCCGGCATCCTCGCCGGGAGCGGGTGCCGGAACCTGTTTGAGCAGTGTCAAGGCGCCGTCGAGATCACCCTGGGCCATCAGGTCGCTGGACTGGCGGAAGAGCTGGTCGTAATCCATCGCTCCCCGGCAGGTGCCGGCCAGGGTACACAAAAAAAACAGGGCCACGAGGGCCCTGCTGCTCACATATTTCATGGAAGCCTTCACGTGCTAAAATTTCTTGGGATTGGTCAGGTCCACCGCGAACCACTTGCGTGAGATCTTGGCCATGGCACCGTCCCTGACCATCTTGTCCAGGGTCTGCTGCACCTTTGTGCGCAGTTCGCCGTCCCCCTTGCGGAAGGCCACGCCAAAGGGCTCCCGGCTGATCATGCCCGGGATGATCTTGAACTTGCCGGGACGTTTGGCGATCATGTCGCGTCCGGTGACATTGTCCACCACAACCACATCGATGCGGCCGGCTTCAAGGTCAAGCAGGGCCTTGGGGTAGTCCTCGTACTCCTTCAGTTCGGTCGGCGCGTTGGCAAGCTTCTTGACGGCCTCTATGCCCGAGGAACCCTTCTGGGTGCCGGCCTTGAAATTCTTGAGGTCCTTGAGGGCCCTGAAACGCTTCTCCTTGAAATTGACGATGGCAATCTGGCCATCCATGAGATAGGGCTTGCTGAAGGCCACCTGTTTGGCGCGTTCGTCGGTAATGGTCATACCGTTCCAGATGCAGTCGAATTTCTTGGCGTCCAGGGAGTGGATCACACCGTCCCAGGCGGTTGGCTGCCAGTCAATCCTGATGCCGAGCCGCTTGCCGACTTCCTCGGCGGCATCGATATCAAAGCCGACCAGCTTGCCGTCGGCCAGGCGGTATCCCATCGGAGGAAAGGAGTCGTCCAGGCCGATAACAAGCTTGCCGTCCTTCTTGACCCTGTCCCAGGAACCGTCACCGGCAAATGCGCTGACCGCAAGTAGTGACAAACAGATACACGACACGAGCACCAGCAGTTTCTTCATGGTATTCATCCCCCCGAACAGAAATTTTCAAACGCGGCCGAATTATTTCAGAAAAGGTCAGACCAGTCAAGGCATGATTGCCGGTCGCTGTAGCCGGCATCAGGGGATAGCACGGGGTATCAGCTCCGCAACCACCAGCCGTGATAGCTGAAGGGAACGTGGTGCCGCAGCATCACCCGTGCCAGCGGGCCGTCGGCCAGCCGCTCGCTGTCCAGCACCGCCAGCAGGCTCCTTCTGGTCCGACTGTCGTAGACCTCGGTCAGCACCCAGCCGCTCCCTTCGTCGGCGACATCGCCGCGCGGGACGAAGACCGGTTCGCCGCAGTAATTCCCGGCACCAAAATCGTGGCGTGCGCGCTGTCCGGTCTGCAGATCGATCCGTTCAACAGCGGACCAGAAAAACTCTCCGGGGTCGGCCGCGCACAGATAGACGTAGCGGTAGGACTGGCACCGTCGCCGCTCGTCGATACGCGGCCACTCGAAATTACCTTCAACCAGCAGTTCCCGGGTCACCTTCCTCTGTACCGGTTCAATCCGGTAGCGCCAGAGTTTGCCGGGGCTGTGAGCGGCACCTTTCCCGCCCGTCATGACCGCATTGGCGGCGGCCTTCGGCCCCACCAGGTGGTCCGGTTCGGCATACCCCACGAAATCGGCGATCAGTTCCCTTCCCAGCTCGAAGGCATTGACCGAATGCCACATGAAGGTGGCCTCGGTGTTTAACCAGACGGGATCTCCGCTCAGGTCCCGGGGTATGACCAGGAGCAGGTTTCCCTGTTCCGCCCGCCAGCGCAGCGAGTCGAGGATGCTGCGGATTCCCAGCAGCGGCCCCCAGATCGCAACCTCCAGGGGGTGGAGATTGATCAGCAGGTGGCGGCTGCCGACAAACCAGTCGTGCATATATACGTAACGGGGGAGTTCGATGACCCGGTGGCGGGTCATGGTGCCGTCGGCGGCGAAGCAGGTCAGGTGCAGGGAGGCGTTACGTCCGTACTGAATGCCGAAATGGAGCCATTCGCCGGTACGGGGATCGAACTTGCCGTGGGCCGCGAAGGTCACCGGTGTCTTCGGAGGCACGCCAAGCCGGGATTCGCCGTATGTCGCCAGGGTTGTCTGGTCCAGTTCGAACGGCAGGGAGGACTCGTCAAAGGCATACAGCCGACCGCGCCACGGAAAAACAGTAACCCCGGCCTGACTGTGGATGCGGCCCGGCCCCAAGAAGTTGTTCCAGATCCCGCCGGGGGCCAGGGTGCTCCAGGTGGGGTAGAGAAAGCGGCCGGCCGCTGTTTCCTCCCGAAACTTGGGGGTCTCAACGAAGCGGTTTCGGAAGCGGACACCATCTTCGTGGAAATGGAAGCGCTGGATCATCCCGTCCCCGTCCAGCAGGCTCCGCTTGCGCAGCCCGCCCCGGTCGAACAGCCCAGGTCCGTTGCGGAAGAGCGTCCCGCGCAGGTCGGCGGGGATCTCGCCTTCCACGACTGCGGCATAGTCGTATTCCTCCCGCAGGGAGGTGGCCAATCCCATGAAGGGCTGGTCAGGGCCGCCGAAATCATGAAATCCGGCTCCGGACAGGGGCGGGCTGACGGCGCAGCCGCTCATCAGGGCGATTGCGGCGCTGCCGCCGCACGCAAGAAATTCTCTCCGGTTCATCATTGCTGTCAAGGTACCAATCTCCTGCTGCCGCTCAGTCCGGTCCGCTGCATGAGATGCCATAAACCGACGGGAACGGCCGTGCCTGCCAGGGAAGGCTCTCTTCCCTGGCAGGCACGGCTCCTGAGCGAAGGATTAACCTGGCTTGACCGTCTCCCCGGAACGACGGGAACGGGCATCGAGCAGCGGCCGGAGAAACCTGTCAAAGGTGAGCCTCTGCCGGGCGGACAGCAGATCAAGATCCCCTTCGTTATCGAGCAGAAAGGTGCCGACTCCGATGACTGTCCGTGCCAGATAGCCGGTCCCGGCAACGCTCTTCTCGATCTCATCGCTGTGTTTGTGAATCAGGTTTTTCAACAGGGCCAGGTCTGCGTTCATGTTTGTGTTCTCCAGCAGGGTTGATATGCGCTTCTTGTCGCGGGATGCGGTACGGTTTGGGTGAGGCCTTTTTATACACCATCATGCTGAGAACATCCACCACCAATGAGTCGGCAGCGGGCCGGCCACCCCTTGATCATCCCGAAATTCTTCGGCAACCATTTTCCCGATGCCGGAGTATAATGTATGCATGGCACACCATTTACAGGCTGAAAGGAGAGCGCGTCATGTCAAATCCATTCGTACATGTAGAGTTGATGACCAGCGACCTGGCCAAGGCCAAGGCCTTTTATAGCGGGTTGTTTGATTGGAAGCTGGAAGACTTACCGGGGATGGACTACACCATGATCAATGTGGGCGAAGGGACCGGCGGCGGCATGATGAAAACCGTCGATCCGGCTGCGCCATCCGCTTGGATGGCCTACGTCGCCGTGCAGGACGCGGCGGTCGCCACCGAGAAGGCCCGCTCCCTGGGAGCGAAGATCTGTAAAGAGGTCACCGAGATCCCCGGTGTCGGCTGGTTCAGCGTCATCAGCGACCCGACCGGGGCGACGCTGGCCCTGTGGCAGATGAACCCGGCATATCAAAAACCCGTTGCGTGAGCGGCGGCGGATACGATAAAGGCGGCCGAAATGGCCGCCTTTTGACTGACGTTGATGTCCGGAATCCCCGAACATGAGGGAAGCGTGCCGGCGTGACGCTACGGCTTCAACTCGAACGCCACCTTGAGGACCACCTGATATTCAGTGACCTTGCCATCCGGGCCGATATGCCCGCGGATATCCCCCACCTCGAACCAGGACATCTTGTCCAGCGAACCACGGGCCTTGGCCAGGGCCGTCTCGATCGCCGCTTCGATGCTCCCGGCGGCGACACCGATTATCTCCACTTTCTTGTAAATCCTGTCCTTACCGTACATGACAGCCTCCTTTCTGATGGTTGTTGTCAACCGGATCCCTACCGGCTAGATAAAGCTGACCTTGGCGGTAGCCTTTGTCACAACGAAGACCTTTTCGTTGTTGCTGTCGGGGTCGGAAGGAAACACGATAAAAATATCCCTGTTGGGCGAGTACCCCTGTGTGTATCCGACCAGCGTTTCACCATCCGTGAATTGAACCATGATCTTCTTGCCCAATCCCACCCGTTCTATGTCGTCTCTTTCCTGATAATCGGGATTTCCCGTGAAACTTTTCACAAAATAGATCGCCTTCAGGGAACTGATGTTTATTTCCTGTATGACGCCGCTATCCTTGTCCTTCAGGTGAAAGACGGCCTTGTTGGGAAACAGGTCCGCAGTGGTGCCCTTGAGGATTTTTCCATCGCCAAAGCGGACAATGATCTGATTTTGCATACATCCCCCCTTCAATTAAAGTGATTCATTCCGGTGAGTTTTGGTAAATAATACCACGTAACCGGGAAATAATCTCCTGTAAATTTCGCCAGTTCCATAATTATTAGCTTTGCTTGCACGCCGTCAAAGGACTAAAATAATCCTGTAACGCAGGAGAATAACCAGGTGCTCAGGCATCAAAGGGGGAGAGTACCATGACAACATTCATGTCGAAATACAGCGCGCACTGTTATGCGCTGATGCGCTTCGTGGCCGGTTTTCTGTTTATGTGGCACGGCTGTCAGAAGTTGTTCGGATTTCCCATCGGCATGCCGCCGGGAGTCCCCCCATTCATCACCTATGTCGCCGGTCCGATCGAACTGATTGGCGGGATACTGATCATGATCGGACTCTTCACGCACTGGGCAGCCTTCATAACCAGCGGGCAAATGGCCTTCGCCTACTGGATCGGCCACGGGACCAAGGCGCTTCTGCCGCTTCAGAACAACGGCGAACTGGCGGCGTTGTACTGCTTCGTGTTCCTGTTCATAGCGGCCCAGGGAGGCGGCATCTGGAGTGTCGATTCCCTGAGGAACGGCGGCAGCATCAAGGTTCCGGCTCGATAGCCGCCAGGTTTGCCATTGGTTGTCCCGGAAATTGCCACAGAAATTTTCTGATAATGGCTTCATGCAGAGGGAGTATACTATAAGCAGCAGCAGACGGTGATTACATCCGCCAGGCGGATAAAAGGAGGTGTGAGCCATGAAAACCATGAGTAGTGAAACAAGGCGGCCTCGTCAGCGGACAAGCGTAGCCATGAAAACCCTGCTGAATAAAAAACATCGTATGATGAGCAACCACAATGTTCACGTCATCACCCATCACGGAAAAATCATGATCGGACGTAAGGGTCGCAAGGGATGAGGTCCTCTGGGCGCGTGTGACTTTCTCTACCTTGGATAGTTTCCCCGCGAAAGCCCGACAAGGGGAAGCGGAGAGGAGATTCATCATGTCAACCATTGAACTGAGCACAAAGGAAGCAGAAACACTTGTCGCTGCTCTAGAGTCGTACCTGCCCGATCTGGCCACGGAGAGGGTCGGCACCGACAACCGGGAATGGCATGCGGAGCTGAAGGAACGGGAGACGGTTCTCGTCGAAATCCTGAAGCGGCTCAAGACTGCGAATTTCTGACATCGTCAGATATGTGTCCGGTAATCTGGAGTGAAGTGAGAGGAGGCTGGTTATGCGCATACTGGTGATTGGTGGAACCGGCACAATCGGCCGGGAGGTGGCGAAGGCGCTGGCTGTGAACCATGAGGTAGTGATCGCAAGCCGAAGCGGCGGCGTGTTGCGGGTCGATATCGCCGACCAGGAGAGCGTTGAAACGATGTATCGCGAAGCGGGTGCCTTCGATGCCGTGGTCTGTACCGCCGGGAGTGCCCGCTTCGGCCCCTTGGACGATCTGGAGTACGAGGACTTCCTGTTCAGCTTCAGGAACAAACTGATGGGGCAGATCAATCTGGTCAGGATCGGCCGGAATTACATAAACGACAACGGATCATTCACCCTCACCAGCGGCATACTGGCCAGGGAGCCGATGCCGGGTGCCAGTGCGATCAGCATGGTCAACGCAGGGCTGGAGGGGTTTGTCCGGGCGGCGCAACTGGAGCTGGAGCGTGGAGTGCGGGTGAACGTGGTCAGCCCGGTCTGGGTGCAGGAAACCTTGCTGGCAATGGGTAACAAAATGCTGGAAGGGATGCCCGCTGCCTTGGTAGCACGGGCTTATGTGGCCAGCGTCACCGGCACGATGAAGGGGACGGTGCTGGATGTGAATGACTTCGTCTGAGAATAATCGCTGAAAGAAAAAGGCGGACGGATAGTCTGCCTGTAACGTTATGCAAGAGATAGCCGGACCCGGTAAGCAGAGGGTCATGACCGGCTCCCCCGGCGCCCGGTCTTGGGAGCCGGCCGCTCGGGCACGACCTTTTTCCGGCGGGGAGTCTTGTCCTTGGCCGGAAACTGAGCCGCCTTGTCCTGTTTCTTCCTGGTCTTGGCCTGTACGACTTCCTTCTTGATGGCTTGCACCCGCAGGCTGCGCCGGGCCGCTGTGACCGGGAATTCCTCCAGGGTCTGGTGCGGTATTTTATAGGTCAGCAACCGCTCGATCGCCTGCAGCAACGGCCTTTCCTCCGGACTGACCAGCGAGAGGGCGATGCCGTTCTCCCCGGCCCGGCCGGTGCGCCCGATGCGGTGCACGTAGTCCTCGGGCACCTGGGGCAGATCATAATTCACCACATGCGGCAGCCGTTCGATGTCCAGCCCGCGCGCCGCCACGTCGGTGGCCACCAGCACGCGGAAATCTCCGCGCTTGAACTCCGCCAGGGTCCGGGTGCGGATCGACTGGCTCTTGTTGCTGTGGATGGCGGCCGCCTTGATCCCGTCGTAGAGCAGCTCCTCGGTCAGCTTGTCCGCGCCGTAACGGGTGCGGGCGAAGACCAGCACCTGGTTCCAGCCCCCCTGGCGGATCAGGAACGAGATCATCTCCCGCTTGCGGCTCCGTTCCACCTCGTAGATCGCCTGGGTCACCGCATCGGCGGCGATGTTGCTGCGCGCCACCTCGATCCGCTGCGGGTGGTCCAACAACT
>JAJYBH010000175.1 GCA_021779135.1 Deltaproteobacteria bacterium | reverse complement strand
GTTTATCTGGCTGACCGACGATGACCGCCGGCTTCCGGTGCAGATGAAGTCCAAGGTCAAGATCGGCAGTATCACGGTCACGCTGGTTGGCGGCAGTTACTGGCCGGACAGAAAATGACCTCTTGTAATGCCGTTTGGCCTGACCTGAAACATCAATCGCCTATTCAACCGTTGAAGCCGGCTGAGTTACGTCTGATACATGGCTCCCGATAGCACATCGTTTGAATTCCCCCGCAGCTCAGGAGAGCATGAATGATCACCTTTAATAGGTGTGCATAAGTGGTTCAAGCAACTGCATGTCCACGCTGATCCGCACCATCAACCAACTGGAACCGATCAACAACATCACCCTGGCGCCGATCAAGGTCCTCAAAACCCCCAAGGCAGAAGCCGAGGAGCAGGCCATGGCCCTTCTGGAACGGGCCGGCCTGGCCGAAAAGCGGGATGCCTACCCGCTGCAGCTCTCGGGCGGGCAGCAGCAGAGGGTCGCCATTGCCCGCGGACTGGCGATGAAACCCCGCATCATGCTCTTCGATGAGCCAACCTCGGCCCTTGACCCGGAGATGATCGGCGAGGTCCTGGCGGTCATGAAAGATCTGGCCCTCTCCGGCATGACGATGGTGGTCGTTACCCACGAAATGGGTTTTGCGCGCGAGGTTGCCCATCGGGTGGTTTTCATTTTTATCAGACCGGTGTTCATCACCATGGTGCTGGCGCTGGTGGCGCGGCTGATGTATCAGAATTTTAAGTAGGAGCTACTCGCCGGAAAGGTACTCCCCCAGAACAGCGCGCGAATGCTCGTCGTCGTGGCAGTGGCTGCACAGGTTTTCCCAGTTTGAGCCGTCCGGGGGGTTGTTGTGATGATTGCCGTCCTTGTGGTGCACGGTCAGCAGATGGATGTTTGCCGCATCGAATACGCGGCCGCATTTGGCACAGACCGGCCCGTGGATCTTCAATGATTTGGAGCGGTAGTTGCTGTTGCTCTCCACCTCGCCGCGCATGCGCTTGAGGATGGCGGCGGCTTCCGCGGCGCTGGGCAGCACTACGGTTTTGGGACCTTTTGATCTTCCGGCCATGTATTACTCCTGGCTGTTCAGCAGCTTGACCGTCGCCCGGCCATCGGTATAGTAATCGATGATATTATAGCAGCCATAGTTCTGTTCGATGTTGAACATCCCGGCCAGCGGCGCTCCGATGGCATTCAACAGCACGATGCGGTTGACCCCGCCATGTCCTACCACCAGAATCTCCTGCCCGCAGTGGCGCTCGATGATCTCCCTGATAACCGGCATGACCCGCGCCTGTACATCCAGCAGGTTCTCCCCCTGGGGCACCCGGTAGTTCACCAGGTCCGCCAGGCGGGCGTGCCATTGCTCCGGCCAGCGCGCGATGATTTCGCTCCAGGTCAGACCCTCCCAGATCCCGATGTTCAGTTCCCGTAACTCGCGACGCCTGACCGGTTCGATGCCGAACTGTTCGCAGATGATGCCGGCGCCGGTCGAGCAGCGGGTCAGGTCGCTCGTGTAGCAGGCCGAGATGGGAGCCTCGGCCAATCTCTCTTTCAGACGATGGTACTGTTCGATGCCCAGATCGGTCAGGGCCACGTCGGTCTGGCCGTTGTACCGTTTCTGGTCATACCCCACCACCTGGCCGTGGCGGATGAGATGGATGCGGGTATGGGGTGTCATGGGTGCGGGATCTCCGGATCTGCTCGGGTGGAATATTCAGGCATCCTATCAGGATTTACCGCAAATGGGAACAGTCCGCTGCTGCTCGCTGTCGTGTCGATCGGCGTCCCGTGAGATGAGCGCGCGAAGCTGTTCCGCAGAGCGTTCGTACGCTCGGTTGATCTGCCGTGCCTGCGGGGTTCTGGCGGCTGAGCAGAACGAGCGGAAGGCCTCTTTCAGGAGAAGGTTGACCTCGCAGCCATTGAAGGGTGCCGGAGAGCCGCTTGATGCGGAACAACCGGCATCCCTGCGCCGGATGTCGCCCATGTGCCTGAAGTATTCCGTAGACAGCCGCCCCATGGCCAGGCAGACCATGCCTACCCGCTCGTCGCGGAAACGGTAGCGGGCTTCGAAGGGTAAACGCTCATCCACCATCAGGCGCCTATCCCGCTCGAAACGCTCCCAGGCCGCCGAGCCGTACAGCACGATCTGGTTGTGGTAGAGCAGGTTGGCGGTCATGTCGTGGTCGGACAGCAGGCCCAGTTCATCAAGAAAACGGTAGTTCTCCTCCAGTTCGGCCAGGGTTGTATCCGGCTCGAACATGATGAAGCCGATCGTGAGCTGTATCCCGCTTTCCTGGACGGTCCTCACGCCCCTGATGACCTGCTTTTTCGTGATTCGCTTGCCGATGCGCCTGAGCACCGCCTCGCAGCCGGATTCGATTCCGAGAAAAACGGACCGGGCGCCGTTGCCGGCCAGGGTCGCCAACAGGGCTGCGTCAATGCTGTCCACCCGGGTTTCGAAGCCGAAGGGGAGTCCGAGTCCTCTGGCCAGGCGGCTGATGGCCATGACCCGCTCACGTTCGCTGCTTCCCTGGCCGATGAAGGTGGGATCAATAAAGTACAGGCTTTCGATTGTACGCCGTGACAGACGGCTCTCAAGCTCCTGCTCCAGCGAGGCGACTGCTCGTACCCGCCGCCGGCTGCAGCCGTAGAAGCGGTGGATGAAGCAGAAGCTGCATTCCCCGTAACAGCCGCGGCTGGCGGCGATATTCAGGCTGGTGTAGCGGCGGTTGACACCGACATCATCCGGCACGGGGAGTTGGGCCAGGTCGCCGATCAAGGTACGCTCCACGAGCGGTTTGTCGCGCAGGGCCACGCCGGGCAGCGCCGTAACACAACCATGTTCCCCGATGCCGTGCAGCAGATCGGCCAGCGCGGCCTCGAACTCGCCGGCCAGGATGAAGTCCAGTTGTGGCGCGTACTGCAGCAGCCGCCGGCGGGCCAGGGTCGGGAACAGGCCGAAGGCCCCCAACAGGGCGCCGCTTTCCCGGCGCAGCAGCTCCAGGATGTCGCGGACACCCTGCTCATGGCCCCAGGCATAGACCCAGTGAAACAGGACCAGATCGGCATCCTCCGCCAGGATGCCGGCCGCCCTGCCGGCTGCGTCGCCGGCATCGCCGGTCAGGTCCAGATAGGCCGTCTCCCAGCCGGAACAACGGGCAATCGCCAGGGCATAGCCGCTGTTCAGGCTGGCCGAGAGCGGTGCATTGGCCACGTCGTTGTAATGCTCGACGGTCAGGGGGCGTGGGTTTTCGACGATCATGATCTTCATGGGAACGGTTATCTGAAAAGTGAGTGTAATTGTCAATATCCGTATCATTAGACTTGCTTGATGTCACAGGATGCGTTAGAAACAATTAAATTTGAATATAAATGTTGGTACTTTAATCTTAGAGAGGATGATCTATGGGCGCGAACAAGCAAATAACGCTTGATGTTAAACATTTTTTGCATAATTTATCACTGGCGAAAAATGAACGAGATATTGAGTATTGTTTATACAATTTATTCGTTACTGATTTAGATTGGAAACCAAATGCCATTAAAAGGCAGCTAAAAATAGAGCCAACAGACAAACCAGATATTTTACTGTTTGCTAGTGCCAAGATAACCATTCCAATCGAAGTAAAAATGCCCAACGAATTCAGCAGTAAAACTAAACACAATGAGGGGCTTATGCAATTAATACGTTATCTTACAAAACTTGATCAAAAGTTTGGCATACTTACCGATGGGAAACGCTGGCTTTTTATTGATCTAAACTACGCCCATAATTCAGCACAACGAATACACTACTTCGATTTAAATAAGAAAGAGCAGTGCAACAGAAGCATGCTTACACTTTCGCTGCTTACAACAAATGAAATCTATTTGTTGTTTTGCGCTATGTCATCAATCCATGCCAACTTTGATGAAAAACAGTTTGATGCTGTCATGAATTTTGAAAGGAACGCAAGAATACGTGAACTTTTAATGCGACATGATGATTCTTGTGACAAGTACCATGCTGGCCTGAAAAAGCTTATAACTGATATTTATAGCGGAGGAATTTCGCCGCTGAGATATATGTATAAACTGGATATGTGCAAACCGATAAGAGTTGTATCTTCGCGGCAGAGCGGAGGCAAGGGGTAAATGGACGGATATATTTTGATGCTCCAACACGGGAAAGTCTGATGGAGGGAAGACTGATGGTGTCGGGGCTAACCCCTGACGTCTCTGGCTTGAGAAGCTCGCGCGGGATGAATTTCTCAAAAACTTCGCCGATTTGCTTGAAAGACTTCTGCCGTAGCAGAGCTAATCTTTCTACGAGTTTTTGCTGCTCAGACCGGGGTTTTTGACGTAGAATACGCAGATTGAAACCGGGCAACAGTGGTGTGGTATAGGTCGTATTTTTCATAGGTCAATATAGCATATTCAGGTATTTAATGAAAGCTATTTAACCTGAAAATTCATTAGTTAAGTACAAAATTACCTTAAACTAGCGCCATTCAGCCCCGACACCGTTGTTATATACCGTTGTTATATCTTTTTCGTCGTCCTGCTCTGGATGCGGCTTTTCCCCCAATTGCTGCGACGCGATCGTCTTCAGAGCGGGTGAAATAACAAAAGGAGATAGTGCATGAGAGATGTTAGAAGGAAAGATAGAGAGACAGGGACGCCTGAGGCAATCGAATTGCTTACGCGAGGTGAGTATGGGGTGCTGTCCACCGTTGGAAAGGACGGTCAGCCGTACGGTGTCCCTTTGAGTTACGCCTATAAGGATGGCCGCATCTATTTCCATTGCGCCCTGCACGGGCATAAAATTGAAAATATTGAAAACAATGCACAGGTTTCTTTTTGCGTTGTAGGAAAAACAAGAGTATTGCCGGAAAAATTTGCCACCGAGTATGAAAGCGCGGTGGCATTCGGTGTTGCATCAGAGGTCTCGGGAAACGAGCGTTACGGCGCCCTGGTGCTGGTCCTGGAAAAGTATTCGCCTGC
>JAJYBH010000174.1 GCA_021779135.1 Deltaproteobacteria bacterium | reverse complement strand
CTGCCAAGGCAAGAGCACGTGGCTATCGTAATCCTCGAAACATGATTTCCATGGCCTACCTCATTGCGGGTAAGCTCAGATTCAACAAGCTATATGCTCAACCCACTTGAAACGTTGAAGAGCCTTATGGAATGAAGAGGGATTCGAAAAGTTACTGGTTATGCTTCCAGGACCTCTATCAGGTACGAGCCTTGGAGATATAAATCCTAATTTAGCGACTGAGTGGCACCCAGAAAAAAATAGAAATCTTACTCCTTTTGATGTTTCTATATTCTCTAGTTTGAAGGTCTGGTGAATTTGCCAGAACGGTCATGAGTGGCAATCTAATGTTTCAAATAGAAGTGACAAGGGTAGAGGTTGCCCTTATTGCTCTAACCAAATGGTCCATAGCGGCAATAGCTTAACCGCAACCAATCCAAATCTTGCTCTAGAGTGGCATTCGATAATGAACAAACCCTTAGAGCCTACCGATGTAGTTGCCGGGACAAAAAGAAAAGTGTGGTGGAAATGTAGTAACAATCATGAATGGGAAGCAGCAATAAATAGTAGAAACCAAGGAGTTGGTTGCCCATATTGTGCAAACAAAGCTGTTAATAAAGAAAATTCTCTTAATACCATGAATCCTCAGCTTGCTAAGGAATGGCATCCGATAAAAAATGGACAACTTAAGCCTCTGCACGTAACCCCTAACTCTAACAAAAAAGTATGGTGGATATGTGATAAAGGTCACGAGTGGGAAACAATAGTGGCAAATAGAAATAGAGGTGGTGGATGCCCTTATTGTTCCGGAAGGAAAGTGTTAATTGAAAAAACAATTATGTTTACCAATCCTCTCTTAGTAAAACAATGGCATCCCCTAAAGAATAAAGATAAGCTTGATAAAATTCTTCCATTTTCGAACAAAAGAGTATGGTGGGTTTGTTCCAATGGCCACGAGTATGAAGCTAGAGTAGCTGATAGGAGTAAGGGGGCTGGCTGTCCATATTGCTCTGGTAGGCGTAAGCATACAACGAAAGATGTTCATCTTTAAGTGCAGAAAGTAAATTTCTCCTAAATAAGCGCAAGAGTTTTTACTCCATCACCACTGGCTAAAAGGTCACTCAAAGCGTCACTCAGGCTGAATACAACAAAAAAGGCACTCACAGACTGATCTGTAAGTGCCTAATTTATTGGGATAAAAATGGTCGGGGAGACAAGATTCGAACTTGCGACCCCCTGCTCCCAAGGCAGGTGCGCTCCCAGACTGCGCTACTCCCCGACGAAAGAACAATTAAATACCATAGTATGTCAAGTTTGGCAACAAGTTAGTTGCCATGTGCAGAATATTAATCCCTGTCCGGAATAACGATTGCCGCTTTACCCAGTTTTCCCGCCAGTTCCTTGGCTGCCTCCTGCTCCAGTTTCTTGCCGATACGAACGCGGTACCAGGTGCCTTTGTCCCCCTGGTGCGACTCCGAGACAAATGCATTGTAGCCTTTTCCGGCCAGCCTGTTTTTGAGTGTCTCCGCCTCGGACCTGAGAGGAAAAGAGGCTACCTGTACGGTAAAATTACTGCCCGAAGTCGATTTCTCAGGGGCAGCCGGTTTGTCGGCGGGTGGTTTCTGCGCATCAAGCGCGGGAGGTTTGACTATGTTTGCCGGTATGGCGGCCTGGAGAGGTTGCTTGCCCTTGTCGTCCTTGGTATTGATTCCCGAGCCGAGCACATTGCCATTTTGCCCGCTGGGAAGCGTTTTGTAAAAACTGAGCCGCGGCTCAGCTGCCGTACCGGTAGCCTGCTGAGTCGCGGGTTGATTCGGCTGTTGCTGTGGCGCTGTCTGCACCGGTTGCGCCGGTATTGGCGGCGGCGCGATCTCTGTTTTTGGGGAGTTTTCCAGGCTGGTTTGCTCGGCTGCAGCCTGAAAAGACTTCTTGGCAGATTTCTGCGACAGGAACCATCCGGTTCCGAATCCGGCAATAAAGGTGATCACGGCTGTTATCACAAGTACGGTGGGAAAGAATCTGGACGGCTCCTTGCGGGGTCTGGCCGTGCCGGTGTTTGTGACGTAAGATTTTTTGGGTTCGCTGTAATCGATACGCATGGGGTGCTCCGTTACATTCGTTCGGGTGCCGAGATGCCCAGTATGGTCAGGGCGTTTTTCAGGGTCTGGGCGGTACGCGCGAGCAGGTACAGGCGGGCCCGCGTAAGGGGCGCATCTTCGCTGATTACCCGGTTTTTATTGTAGAATCCGTGAAAACAACCGGCCAGTTCGGTCAGATAGTAGGTCAGGCGATGCGGCTCGAAATTTTGGGCGCCCTCTTCAACCGTGTCGGGAAGGGCGGTCAGCAATTTGATCAGCTGCAGTTCTTCGGGGGTGTTCAGGACGGCGATCTCGGACGGCAGCGGTCGTTCCGGGGCAGTGAACCCCTTCTCAGCGGCGTTCTCGAAGATGCTGCAGATCCTGGCATGGGCATACTGCACATAGTAAACCGGGTTATCGGGTGATTGTTCCTTGGCCAGATCGATATCAAAAACCAGTTGCGAGTCAGGCTTGCGCATGATGAAAAAGAAGCGGGTGGCGTCACGGCCGACCTCATCGATCAGGTCGCGCAGGGTGACGTAGCTCCCGGCGCGCTTGGAGATCTTGACCTCTTCGCCGCCGCGCAGGACGGTGACCATCTGGTGCAGCACATATTCGGGCCACCCCTTGGGGATGCCGCGGTCGAGGGCCTGCAGGCCGGCCCGCACCCGGGTGATGGTGCTGTGGTGGTCGGAACCCTGTTCGTTGACGACCCGGGTGAAACCACGTTCCCACTTGGCCAGGTGATAGGCGATGTCAGGCACGAAGTAGGTGTAGGCGCCATCACTTTTACGCATGACCCGATCCTTGTCATCGCCAAAATCGGTGGTGCGCAGCCACAGGGCGCCGTCCTGCTCGTAGGCATGGCCATTCTCTTTCAGGAGCCTGACCACCTCATCGACGCGACCTTCACTGTAGAGGCTTGACTCCAGTGTATAGACATCGAATCGGACGTCAAAGGCCCTCAGATCCAGGTCCTGCTCGCGGCGCAGGCAGGCCACGGCGAAGTTGCGGATGGCATCCAGGTCCTGCGGGTCGCCGAGGGCTGTTACATGGCGGTCATCCGAGTCAACGGTTTCCTTGGCCAGGTAGGATGCGGCAACATCCTTGATGTACTCACCCTGGTAGCCGTCACTCGGCCAGCGCGGGTCATCCGGTCCAATCCCCAGGCAGCGGGCCTGTACGGAAAGGGCCAGATTGGTTATCTGCTGACCGGCGTCGTTATAGTAGAACTCGCGCGTGACATCCCAACCGGTTGCCTGAAGCAGGCGGCAGATGGTGTCGCCGATGGCCGCTCCCCGTCCGTGGCCGATATGCAGCGGGCCGGTCGGGTTGGCGCTGACAAACTCCACCTGAACCTTTCTGGCGGCCCCGGATTTCGTAAGCCCGAATTCAGCCCCCTGGGCTTCTATCTCCAGCAGGGTCTGCTGCCATGCGGCGGGGGCCACGAAAAAGTTTATGAAGCCGGGACCGGCGATCTCGCATCTCGACAACAGGCTGTTATCGTTTCCCAGGAAACGGATGATGGTCTCGGCCACGAGGCGAGGCGCCTTGCCTTCACCCTTGGCGATCTGCATGGCGATGTTGCAGGAAAAATCCCCATGTTCGGGATTGGCCGGTATGCCGATCATGACGGTCGGGAAGGGTGTGGTGACAAGCTCACCCGCGGTTGCGGCGGTCTGCAGGGCGGATTCAACGAGGGAGGCTATTCTCTGGCGCATCATGTATGGTGTGATTCCTTGGTAACGTAGTTAGCTCACAATTATTGTTTATCCGGGGGTGCTGATTTCAGCGTTGGCGGTGTCCTTGATACTGATGTCGCGGGAAAAATCGGGACAGCGCGCCCCGCCGTCACAGACACTGAACCGCTTGTTGCAGTTCTCGCGCCAGGCGCAGACAACGCAGCTTTGTTGTGACATGGCATACCTCGGGATGGTTACTTTTCCTTGGGGAACTGGTAGATGACTTCGTTGCTGCGGACCAGGCCGAAGTCTTTGCGGGCGATGCTCTCCAGATAACGACGATCGGTTTTCAGCGCAGCTATATCAAGCTTGAGCTTTTCATTTTCATTCTTTGTTTCGGCCAGGCGGGCGTCAATCCTGGTTTTGTCCTGTCTCAGTTCGTAGATCCGCAGCAGGCCCTTGTCGCCGAAAACGGTAAAGAAGAGGATGAAGACGATACATCCCGCCGGAATCAGGTACATTTTTTTCTGAAAGGGAAGTTTCACACGGTTACCCTTTTTCGAGCCGTTCGGAAAAGTATCCGACTGTCTTGCGCAGGCCGGTCTCCAGATCGATGGAAGGCCTCCATCCCAGCTTCCGGGTTGCCAGGGTGATATCGGGCTGCCGCTGTTTCGGGTCGTCCTGGGGCAGCGGGTTGTGAATGATCCTGGATTTTGCCCCTGTTATTCTAATGATTTTTTCAGCAAATTCAAGGATTGTATTTTCTACCGGGTTGCCCAGGTTGACCGGTCCGATAAAACCGTCACATTCCATCATGCGGATCATACCCTCCACCAGGTCATCCACATAGCAGAACGAGCGCGTCTGGGAACCATCACCATACACGGTGATATCCTGGTTGCGCAGGGCCTGGAGCACGAAGTTTGACACCACCCGGCCGTCATTCTCGGCCATGCGCGGTCCGAAGGTATTGAAGATGCGGATAATGCGGATATCGACGCCGTTCTGGCGATGGTAGTCCATCATCAGCGTTTCCGCGACGCGTTTGCCCTCGTCGTAGCAACTGCGGATCCCGATCGGGTTGACATTGCCCCAGTATTCTTCTGTCTGGGGATGGACCTGGGGGTCGCCATAGACCTCCGAGGTGGAAGCCTGCAGGATGCGGGCCTTGACCCGCTTGGCCAGGCCGAGCATGTTGATGCTGCCCATGACGCTGGTCTTGACGGTCTTGACCGGATTGTACTGGTAATGCACCGGTG
>JAJYBH010000059.1 GCA_021779135.1 Deltaproteobacteria bacterium | reverse complement strand
CTCAAGCCACTCTGCCGCGGAGAGTTCCGGGAGGTCGGCGGGCGTCCGCCAGATGTTGCACATGACGCAGCGGGCGATGCAGCGCCGGGTGACCTCGATACTCAGTGCCTCCGGCCGGGCTGCCCTGCCGGTAGCCTGCAGGTAACGGTAGCGCACTGCCCGGGCGGCGAGGCGAAGTGGCAGATTCGGTTTCATGTAACCTCGTCAGGTCTGCCGGCTGGTTGTTCAGTCCCTTATCCGGCAGATCGTCCTGCAGCAACCATCCTGTCAATAGCCACCGCACACACCGTCCACGGGGACCTGCTTTGTTTCGATCCCGGGCTCGCTCTCTTCCTCGGTAATGGCGCCCTCATGCGGTTTACCGACATCTTCGATACTAACCGTACCGTGCCCGCCTTCAACATTGGGCGCCATGTCCCTCAGATGGGCGGCGCACAGGTTTTTGGAGCTGTTGGCCAGGGCGCCGCATTGATTGCATTCTACCGTGGGATTGTCTGATAGGCTCTTGATGCAATCATCCAGGCCCTGACGTTTGAGGGCACACATGTGCATCTGGTGGTTTTTGTCGTCGCAACCCATAACCGCTCCTTATCCATTGTTGACTTAAAATGCAGCGTTATATTCACCACTGGCTGCGCCCGGCAGGATCAAATACCGGTTCGCTGCCAGCGCTCTTGCCACGGGTGTAGTAATCCCTGGAATCGTATTCTTCCGCCGCCTTGGCCGCTTCAATCCGCTTTTTGTCGATCGGATGGGCATAATCGGCATAGATATCGCGCAGCAGGTCTTCCACCACCAGGCTCAGGTCATCGACCGTTTTCACCACCTCGACCTTGTCGCAGTATGAGCCGTAAACCTCCATCAGGCAGTCGCCGCGGCTCCAGGTCTCGCGCTCTTCCGGGGTCAGCCAGAGCATGTAGCGGGCCTTCTCACGGATTTCATCCAGCACCCAGTCGTTGGCCTCGCCGTAGTTGTTGCGGCCGTCTCCCAGGATAATAAAGGCCGGACGGCCGCGCAGGTTTTCCAGATACCGTTTCTTGAAGTTCAGAAAGACCTGTCCGAAACTGCTGTTGACATCCAGATCGACGATGTCGCCCTTGTCAATGACCTCCATCAGGTCATTGACCGGCATATTGGCCAGCATTTCGGTGATTTCCTCCACCTCCTGATTGAAGATGAAACTGCGGACATCCAGCATCTGATTGTGCAGGGTATGCAGCAGCAGCAGCATGAAACGTGAGGCGTGGCTGACTGAAAAACTGACGTCGCACAGCACCACCAGGCGCGGTTTTTCACGGCGCTTTCGCCGCAGCGCCACCTGGAACGGCACCATGTCGTGGCGGTAATTTTTCTGGATGGTCTTGATGACGTGCAGCTTCCCGCGATTCTGGTTGTTCTTCATCCGCTTCATATCCTTGCGGAGGCGCATCATCATGCGGGAGACCACATCCTGCATGGCGATCTGTTCTTCCGGGGTAAACGTGATGCTATTCGGATTGCTGTTGCTCTTATTGAGTTCGATCGTCAGCGGATTCTGCGTATAACGGCGCGTCGGCCGGGGGGCTTTCTTCGCCTTCCCGCGATAGCCCTTCATCTGTACGACGATTTCCACACCGTCCGAATCATCCGGATCAATCTCCGACAGACTTTTCAGTTCGGCTAGATCTTCCGGGTTGATATCGCTGTCAAGCTTGAGCAGCGGGCCGTTCTCGTCGTGATCGTCACCCGGCAGTTGATCCAGGTAGTTGAATTCACCCTCCATCTCGGTGATGGCGGCATCCATGAGCTCAGGAATATTCGTGTCAGGGTCAAAATAATGATAGCGGCTGAAAAAGCGGTTGAAGACCTCGTTGAAGGTCGGTATGTCATTGACGTTCTTCACCAGTGTCAGGCGCAACAGCTGTCGCGTCGACCTGCGCCCCTTCATTCCGCAGAGCCCCAGGGCCTGCAGCGCATCCAGGCTTTCACCGGGAGAGACGCGGATGCCGCTTTCACGCAGGGCGGCGACGAATCCGGCGATGATCCGTTCCATGGCTAGCTCAATTCCTGGGCAGCCAGTTCCGTCACCTTCTGCAGGTCTGTCTGGTGTTTGGCAATCACACCAACGGTATTGGCGACGACCTCGGATGTAAGCCTGGTTGCCTTCAAAATCGAAAGCACCTGGGCCCAGTCCAGGGTTTCGGACACACTGGGCGGCTTGCGCAGGTTCAGTTCGCGGGCCTTACGCAGGAACTCCACCATCTGACGTGCCAGATCATCGCAAATCTCCGGGAATTTTATCCGGACGATCTCGACTTCACGTTCCAGCTCGGGATAACCGATATACAGATACAGACAGCGCCGGCGCAGCGCGTCGGAGATCATCCGTGTACCGTTACTGGTCAGGATCACCAGCGGCTTTCTCTTGGCCTCGATGACACCCAATTCAGGGATCGAAACCTGAAAATCACTCAGACACTCCAGCAGCAGCGCTTCAAACTCATCGTCGGAGCGGTCGATCTCATCGATCAGCAGCAGTGAGCGCTTCTCCGACATGAAACTGCGCAGGATCGGGCGCTGCACCAGGAAATTCCTGGAAAAGAACAGGCTTTCCTCGGCCGAGAGGCGCTCGACGGCTTCCCGCAGGTCGGCCGACACAGACAGGTAGTTGTCCAGCTGGGTGCGCAGCAGTTGGGTATAGAGCAGCTGCTTGCCGTACTCCCAATCATAGAGCGCCTTGCCCTCGTCGATCCCTTCGTAGCACTGCAGCCTCACCAGAGGAAAATCCAGAGCGCTGGACAGGGCCTTGGCCAGACCGGTCTTGCCGACTCCGGGAGGGCCTTCGATCAGTATCGGTTTTTCCATGCGGAGAGCCAGGAAAACGGCGGTGGCGATGGCGTCATCGGCGATGTAGCCACCTGAGTGGAGAAAATCCTTAACCCCTTGTTCAGTTATCATGATGGCCTCGTAGTGTGTATTTTAAATCCTTCGGCACTCAGTATCACTGCAATCTTTGCGCCTTTTCAAGAGCATTGGCCCCGGTTTTTCAAGTACCGGGCAGTTATTCAACAAAAAAAGCCGCCGGTCCCCCGAGGAGGGTCAACTTCCCTTCGGGACCAGCGGCATCAAATTGCAGAGGCACACGATGAATCAGATAACTATTACATGCACTGATGGAAGATTTCGATCATGTCCTTCAGACCGGTATCGGTCGGGTTGCCTTCTGTGCAGATGTCATTTACGGAGAAGCGTGACAGCCCTTCGACGTCTTTTTCAAGCAGACCGAGATCCGTGAAGGTCTTGGTGATGCCCAGGTCGGCTTTCAACTCCAGGCAGGCGTTAATAAAGGCTTCGCCGGCTTTCATGTCGGACATGCCGTTTGTATCGATACCGGCAGCCTGTGCCATCATCTTGAAACGCTCCGGGCAGGCCGGCAGATTGAACTTCATGACCGGGCCAAGGCCGATGGCGTTGCAGAGCCCGTGAGGAGCATCGTACATGCCGCCCAAGGCATGGGCCATGCTGTGGATCAGGCCGAGACCGGCGCTGTTGAAGCTGTAGGCAGCGGCCATTTCAGCCCAGACCATCGCCTCGATGGCTTTGTCGTTGTTGCGGTTCATTGCCGATTGACGCAGGTTGCCGAAGATCAGGGAGATTGCGCTCAGGCCGGGACCATAGGCAGAAACAACACCCAGACGGGACGTGATGGCTTCAACACCATGGGCAAGGGCATCCATGCCGGTGTAACCAGCCAGGTCGCCAGGCATGCACTGATGGATCAACGGGTCATTGACGGATTTGCTGGGGGTGCAGTTGGGATCAAACAGGGCCATCTTGTACTTCTTGTCGGTATGATTGATGATCGAGAAGCAGGATACTTCCGAACCGGTTCCGGATGTGGTGTTGATGGCGAGCTGGGGGATCGTGTTGGCCTTGGTTGCCTTGAAGGCGCCTTCGAAGGTGCGGACGTCCTGACCGTCGTGGCTGTGAACGAGCTTGATGGCCTTGCAGCAGTCATGCGAGCTGCCGCCGCCGAGGCTGATGATGCCGTCGAATTTGCCGGCGGCCAAAACCTTGGCACCTGCCATGACTTCATGATCCTTCGGGTTGGGCGTAACTCCGCTAAACACCGTGGAAGCAACCCCGGCAGCCTTCAACACGCCCTGGATTGTCTCGACAATGCCGGTGCCTTTCAGGCCGGTGGTTACGATCAGGGCATTGGTCATGCCCAGTGCCTTGGCATCATTGCCAACCATCGTATGTGCGCCCCAGCCGACGTTTACCGAAGGATAGGCGTGCATCATCTTGATCGGGTATTCCAGTCTTTCATTCTTGAGGGTCCGCTTGACATCTTTGTTGTGAGACATGGGTACTTCCTCCTTTTTTGGGTGTGTTTTTTTGTGAAAACGACTTGATTGCATGTGAATCTTGCCACTGCCACCACTGCTACATCTTTGCTGCCCGGACTTTGTCCACCACCTCCTCATAACTTGGTTTTACGAACTCATCTATGTAGTTCAAACGAGCCGAATGTAACTTCTTTGTGGCCCATCATGATCGAGTTGCTTATAACTTTAGCAAGTTGAATGCCAATTTATTTTATTGTTTATTTTCGGTATGTTATTACTGTTTTTACCAGAAGGGTCACTGGACTGCGGAAGGATGCGGGGGGATATGAAACACTTTTATATAATTATGTCCACAATAGGCACCTTTTTGGCTATGGATTTTATCTACAGTGGGGAATTTTCACCCAGCCAGGGCGGCGGGGTCCGGGAACATCTGCCGGGAAAGTGTCTCGTGGCGAAATTGGGGGCGGACGGCAGCGTCTATCAGATCGCCCGTCTCACCTCACAGCGGTCATCCGCGGCCTGAAACTCCCCGCAACTCCCCCATGCGCGGCCCATGCATCCTCCGCCACAGGACTGTATCTTCGGACAATCCCGGCACTCGGCGATTGTTCTGGCGCGACGCCGGCTGATCTCCAGCAACGACGACCAGAGCGGGGCGCCTTCGGCCAGGGCGACAGCCAGACCCTTTTCAAAAACAGCGCTAACGGAATATTCATCGGAGTGACAGAGCAGACAGGGATACAATCTGCCGGTGGGTGTAAGGTAGGGGTTTTCGACAAATGTACAGCAATCCTCGCGGACAGCATCACCCGCCCGCCACCCCAGCGCGGCCACGGTTCCAATCGACCGGTACAGCTCCCGGAAACGGGCGTCGCTATCGTAACGCTCCAGCAAGGAGAGGTACTGCTCCACATCGGGCGGTGCAAGCAGTGACGTTTCAGCGGCCCGCCCGCAACGGACCATGGTACCGGTGGTGACGGAACCGATCCCCATGCTGTCGGCAAATTCAAACAGATCCGGCAGTTCCGGCAGGTTATGTCTCATCTCGGTAAAGAACAGTGAAACCCGGCGGGCAAGACCTCCCTGCACGAGCTTTTCGATTCCTTTCCTTACTCCGCTGTAGGCTCCGTCCCCACGCACCAGATCGTGCGTTCCGGGCGTAGCCCCATCCAGGCTGACCTGGATCATCAAACCGGGAAAATCGAGCTCTCGCAGGGCCGCAATGTGTTCATCGGTGAGGAGCATGGCATTTGTCTGGAGGATGATGGTCTTGAAACCCAGCGAACATGAATACCGCGCAATATCCAGCCAGTGAGGGTGGCACAGCGGTTCGCCGCCGGTAATGCGGATTCCGCCCCCGCCGATCGCCGCGAACTCGTCCAGTATGCGGCGAAGCGCCCCCTCCGGCACGTGCCCGGCTGATGCGGACTCCCCGGACCGGACCCAGCAATGGCTGCACAAAAGATTGCATGCGCCGGTAATGGCCAGCGTCAGTGTCCCGGGAGAGCGTAACCCCTGGTGCCGCAGCATTTCGGCGAGCTCGCTCGCTCTGATATCAGCGGTATTCATATATATTGCCGGGCAAGTCGGATTTAGCAGGCATCAGGCAGACAGTGAGGATTCCAAGTGGAGAGATGTCAGCAACAGGAGTGGTGGGCGGCTTTTTTTTCATGGTAACGTTCCCGCTTGGTCCATATCTGTTGCGTCGCATGGTCCAGCACGAGCCGGAGATCGCAAAGCGTTGCATGCGGGTGGCGGCGGGCAATCCTGTTAAGTACCTTGCAGGTTGAATCGGGATTCATAAACCACGGCATGAGTATACCCTTCCGAGAGAAGTTCCGGCCAACGTAATCGTCCACCAGCTTCCCGAGCGATACTGACCAAACTATTAAACATTGTTCTGCATAAGACATACCATGTATACAATTTCGCCACCCTAACAGGCCGGACCGTGGATGGAGGCACATTCTTCCGCATAAAATGCGTCCCGGCATGCAAGAGCATCAAGCCGGCACGTTCTGAGCCTGATCAGCGCATGTTCTCGCTGCTGGTAAGAATCGACGCCCGAACCAGCACGTCAGCAAAACGGGCAGCTGCAAAAACGGGGAATTATGCCACACTGTAGAGAAAATACCCATATCACACTAAATCAGGCAGCAATGGGCTCAACGTCTGTTTTAAACCATGTTTTACAAGGGGAAACAAGTGCAACAGGGATGGTGCGGACGATGCCGGAAAGTAACGCCTCATAAATTGTGGAGAAAATACACAGTCAGGGGAAACGCGGGGGCAATGGGGTTCAGCCGCCGATGGAGGACATGCTGAAGGCCTGATGATGGCACTCTTCCGGGTTCATCCGATGACGCACCGGCTTGATATCAACAATTGCGCCCAGAGCCCGGGCGAGAAGCGCATTGGAACCGGTCTGAAGGGACGGTTTCAGGTCTATCTCCGTTTCAGCAAACAGGCATCCCCTGGCCACCCCCGAGGAGGTGACCCTGATCCGGTTGCATTCAGAGCAGAAGTGGTGCGAAACCGGCGTGATGACGCCGAGGCTGCCGGCTGCCCCGGGGATGCGGAAGTTTCGTGACGGACCGGCCATCTCCGCCTGTTCGAGAGGGATCAGGGTGACATGCCGCCCCAGGCGCTCCAGAATCTCGGCACCCGTGACCACCAGGCTT
The DNA here is from genome assembly GCA_021779135.1 of Deltaproteobacteria bacterium. Classification (GTDB taxonomy): domain Bacteria; phylum Desulfobacterota; class Desulfuromonadia; order Geobacterales; family Pseudopelobacteraceae; genus CAIPTY01. The sequence continues at coordinate 13,810 of JAJYBH010000059.1, read as the reverse complement.
TGCCAGTTATGTTCGCGTATCGCCGGCATGTACTCGATAAAGCGGACGGCGATCTCCGAGCTGGTTGCCATCGAAACGAAGTCAAGAATTTCGTGGTCGTTGACGCCGCGCATGACCACCATGTTGAGCTTGATCGGAAAACCGCACTGTTTCGCGGCCTCTATGCCGCCCAGGACGCGCGGCAGGTCATCGGAGCGGGAAATCCGGGCAAAAGTGGCCGGGTCGAGGGAATCGAGACTGATGTTGAGCCGCTGCACCCCGGCGGAGCGAAGATCGACAGCCATGTCTTCAAGCAGCACGCCATTCGTGGTCAGCACAAGTTGCCTCAAGCCCGCGATATCCGCCAGCTTATGCAAGAACCGGACGATATCCTTGCGTACCAGCGGTTCTCCGCCGGTAATCCGGATCTTGTCTATGCCGAGAGAAACCGCGGTCTCGGCGATCCGGTAGAGCTCTTCGTAGCTGAGGATATCGCCGTGAGAGAGCTTGCCGACACCGGACGCCGGCATGCAGTATCCGCAGCGCAGATTGCAGCGGTCGGTAACAGACAGCCGAAGGTAATTGATTGTTCTTCCGTGAGAATCCTGAAGCGCCATGGTGATAATCCGTAACAGATCAGAAATTATAAAGACTGGGTTTCCAGTCCGTAACGCTCCAGCTTGCTGTAGAGTGTCTTGCGATCGATTTCGAGAAGTTTGGCGGCCTGACTCTTGTTTTGATCCACCTGCTCCAGAACCTTGCGGATATGATCACGCTCGACAACCCAGAGAGGTTCCGGCGTAAAGGCCGCATCCTCCTTGCGCGCCGCGGATGCCGCCGGTGGATGCACCGCTTTTTGCGGCGCAAAGGGAAACAGATCCGGGGTAATTATCGGCTCGTTGGCGAGAATGCAGGCCCTGCGGATGGTATTGCGCAGCTCCCTGACGTTCCCCGGCCACGGGTATGCACAGAGCGACGCCATGGCTTCATCGGTGATTTCCCAGCTGCGGGCATCGATTTCATTGCACTGCTGGATGAAGTACCAGGAGAGCGGGATGATGTCTTCAGTCCGCTGCCTGAGCGGCGGTACGGGGATCGGCAGCAGGTTTATCCGGTGATAGAGGTCTTCCCTGAATTCGCCGCGACTGACGCATTCAGACAGGTTTTTGTTGGAGGCAAAGACAAAGCGGACATTGACGCGGATATCGTGGTTTCCCCCCATGCGGCGGAAGGTGCTGGTTTCTATGATGCGAAGCAGCTTTACCTGGACATCGAGGGGCATCTCGGAGATCTCATCCATGAACAGGGTGCCGGTGTCGGCCAGCTCGAACAGACCGGCCCGGCCTTTATTGGCGCCGGTAAACGCTCCCTGCATGTGTCCAAAGAGTTCGCTCTCCGCCGTATTGGCATCGAACCTTCCGCAGTTGACCGTCACAAAGGGTTTGTTGCTGCGCCGGCTGGCATCGTGCACCGCCCTGGCAATCAGCTCCTTGCCGGTGCCGCTCTCACCTGTGATCAGCACATGCTCGTCGGTCGCGCCCCAGCGCTGCACCGTTTCGAGAACCTTCTGGATCGGCTGGCTTCTCCCGATGATCTTATGGTTGCCGAAACGGTTGATCTCCAGCTTCAGGTTTATGTTTTCCATGCGCAAGCGGTTCTTGTCGCAGGCCTTGTCGATCAGCATCTCCAGTTCATCGAGCTTTACCGGCTTGGTCAGGTAATCATAGGCGCCATGCTTGATGCATTCCACGGCGGTTTCAATCGTGCCGTGACCGGTGAACATGATGACTTCCGGAATGGTTGACTCCGCCCGCATCAGCTTGAGTGCCTCGATTCCGTCCATGCCGGGCATGCGGACATCCAGCAGCACCACATTGAAGATCTCTTCCCGATACGCGGTCAGCCCCTCTTCACCACTGGCCGTGGCGGTCACCTTGTACCCGGACCGTGCCAGCTCCATCTGCAAGAGCTCCCGCAGCGATTTGTCGTCCTCGACAACAAGCACCTTCGTATCATTTCTAATTATCTCTGGCATGCCGGCATCCTTACAGTAAATTTGGATCCTTTGCCTACCTGGCTTTCCACACTGATGTCACCGCCAAGGCGCTTAAGGATGTTATAGGTGACCGCCAGACCGAGGCCATTCCCCTGACCTACATTTTTTGTGGTGAAAAAAGGATCCCAGATCTGGTCGATGGCCTCCTTGGAGATGCCGCAGCCGGAATCGCGGATCTGGAACATGACCATCGACTGCTTTGTCATTTTGGTGGTTATTTCCACGAGACCGGGCCCGCTGATCGATTGATGGGCGTTGATCAGCAGGTTCATGCACACCTGGCGCAGACCGGTCGGATCACCAAGGACATCGGGAAGATCACCCTGGAGGTGAGTCTGAATCTCAATTTTATCGTACTGGGACTTAAAGCGGACAAGTTCGAGCACTTCTTGCAGAATCTCGTTGATGTTTACGTTGCAGACGGAGCCATCGGACTTGCGGCTGAAGGAGAGCAGGCAGTCGATGATGCCCTTGCAGCGATACGACTCCCGGACGATCACCTGCAGGTATTTCGGAAAATCCTCAAAGCGGGGATCTCCGGCCAGCAGGCGCTCATCCTTGAAACGCCTGAGCAGGGCTTCGGCGTAACCGGCAACCGATGAAAGCGGGTTATTGATCTCGTGGGCGACGCCGGCCGCCAGGACACCGATGCTGGAAAGCTTTTCGGTCTGCATCAGATGCAGTTCCTGAAGCCGTTTTTCGGTTACATCGCGCAGGAAAAGGAGCGCCCGGTTCTGTTCGCCCTTGCTGCCCTCGATCGGTGTCGCGGTGACATCAAAGTAACGGGCGCTGCCATCGACAGGCAGGGACGAGATCGAGATTTCGACCCGTTCGCCGGCCAGGGCCCGTTCTACGGGACAATCATGTGCCGCTGAATCCTGCTCGGGATGGAAAAGTTCCCGGCACGAAGAGCCCGGCAGGGTTTCCTGAGGGAAATAGTGCGGGCAGACGTGGTTGCGATGCTGAACAATACCGCTGTGGTCGTACACGATTACACCGTCGCTTATGGAGTCAAACACAGCCTGAAGCTCGCTGCTTTTACTGCGCAGCCCCTGATTGGCCGCCTCCAGTTCATGAATCTTCTGCTTGACCTCGGCATAGAAGCCGATTTTGGAACTATCCAGCCCGAGCAGCCGCTCTAGCGATGATTCATCCATCCTTGTCCGAACGGCAACCTTGTCCATCAGTAAGCCCTCTCCAGAATACGCAGCAGGTCCTCTTCATCGGCTTCCCGCGGGGACGTGACGATACAGACGTCCTTGAGTGCCTGGCGGGCCAGTTCCGGCAGGTCCTTGCGCAGGACACCGATACTGCGCAGGCTGCGCGGGGCGCCGCTGGCCTCCAGAAGTAAATCCAGCGTTTCCTGGACCTTTTCACTGGCAGCGCTGATATCGCCGTTGGCCCGGTGTCCAAGTCCCCAGGCAAGCTCCTGCAGCTTTTCGGTTACCACCGGAATGTCGTAGCGGATCACTTCCGGCAACAGGATCGCATTGATGCTGCCGTGGTTGGCATCGTAGAGGCCGCCAATCGGATGGGCCAGGGCATGGACGATACCGAGCATGGAATTGGAAAAGGCCATGCCGGCATGCAGACTGGCCCGAGCCAGGTTTTCCATATCCTCCGGCCTGCGCTCGTGGACGGCATCGGCCAGACTGCCCGACAGGAGACGCAGCGCCTTGATGGCATGGACATCGGTAAGGGTCGTGGAAGCGATCGAGAAAAAGGCTTCCATGGCATGGCTGAGGGCATCGGTGGCGGTGGTGCCGACAAATTCATCCGGCAGGGTTGCCAGGGTATCCGGGTCTGTCAGACTGATGTCAGGCGCGACACAGCGGCTCATGATGCAGATCTTGCGCAGGTGTTCGGTGTCACTGATGATGGCAAACTGCGAGACATCAGAACCGGTACCGCAGGTCGTCGGACAGAGAACCAGCGGCGGCAGCGGGCGGATGATCCGGTCCGGTCCCTCGAAGTCGCGTATTATTCCACCGTTGGATACAAGGATGGCGATGGCCTTGGCCGCATCCATCGAACTGCCGCCCCCCAGACCGACAATCACATCGGCACCGTGACGCAGGTATTCCTTTACCCCGTTCTCGACCTCATGATCCTTGGGATTTGGGGTTATGCCGTCAAAATAAACAAACTCAAGTCCGGCATCCAGCAGGCTCCGCATGGCCTGATCAACCCAGCCGGCGTGAAACAGACCCTTGTCACTGACCAGAAAGATTTTTTTGCCGCCCAACCTGCGGGCACAGGCGCCCACCTGGCTTAACATGCCTCTGCCGAAGATAATTTCAGGCACCTCGAATTTGTAATTATGCAGTGAACTTTCCTGACCCTTTTCCATTTCCTGCCTTTCCATGGCGAATCAACTTCTCGCAATCCACGCCTGATGTGGGGGCATCAACGCCGATCTGTATCCTCAAATACAAGCAATGCCCGTGCCCAACACAAAACCAGGTTTTATATTTCTTTCTTTTTATCCACTCCGGTAATTTTTTCCCGTTAACCGGGAACCACATCCATCCTTATCGCAACAATCGTTATTCTGTGACTATTCTCTACGGTGTAGAACTCTTCCTCATTACTATATCACATAACAATTACGGCAGGTTAGAAAATATGTCCCGTTTGTCTACAGCTTTTCACAACAGCGTGTCATACAAGACAATAGCCGTAACAGGTTGTATTTAAACAAAAATACCATTGTTTTATTTTTGGCATTGCGGTTGCACAAGCTCTTGTTGTTCTCGTGTGATGACCGACCGGGATGCGTATGGCGAGTGGGGGCTCAAAACAGGGTATATTTAAAACGTAAATGTTACGGTTAGTTATCCGCCAGAGAAGCGCGGAAAATAACTTCTAACTTACTAAATGAAAGGAGAGGCGAAACGTTCAGTCTGAATGCCGGCAGAGAGTGGTGAAGCGGTTTTGTAATGTCTCACAGTTAATGAATTTTTGTGTGTGAGGATTTAAATTTATTGGAAGAAGGGAGAAAATTCATGAAGAAAAGCATCGTACTAACACTTGGTCTTTTTGTGGCAATGTTGTTGACAGTCAGCCGGCCGTGCAGCGCTGCATTTGTAATCGGTGGCGAAAATGGATGGCAGCTCAGTACAGACGGCATTGTCGATGTCTTCGCCACCTATGCGACGACCACTCGTTTGCCAACTGGTCCCCGCTCACTGAGCCTGCTCAGTTTTGGAGGCACCGAGGGCACCCAGGACCAGCGCTTCGGCGTCGGCGTCGGCCTCCTGCCGTCGGTCATCGCCTTCAATGTCAAGGCGCCAACCACCATGGGCGTGGATTCTGCCGTCAGGGTCGGCATCTACCCGAACATTCAAAACAATTCGGGCCAGCGCTTTGACACCTCGCCCAGTGTCGATTTTCGCGAGTTCTTCTACACCGCCAAGGGAGCCTACGGCGAACTGCTGGCCGGTCGCGCCCTCAACCTGTATCAGGGCAAGAACATCCTCAATGACATGACCCTGCTGACCGCCGGCACTATCCCAAGCAACGCTTTCCGGGGCGGCACAACCTTGGGTCACATCGGTTACGGTTACCTGTATACCAATTTTGGCCCCCAGATCCGTTACACCACACCCGACATGGCCGGAGTGAAAGTGGCCCTGGAGATTGCCGAGCCATACAAGATTAGTTCGGACACCAGCAAGACCAACTCCCCCCGGATTGAAACCGAAATCTCCTATGCCGGCATAATCGGCCCGGTAGCGACACAGGCCTGGCTCTCCGGTCTGTATCAGGTCGCTCCCCGCAGTGACACCGCTGCAGCACGCCCAGGCAAGGACAATCAATCCATCGGTGGCGCCGCTGGCGCAACAGTCGGTTTCAGCGGTCTGAACCTGATGGGCTCCGGTTACGTGGGCAGGGGGCTTGGGATGTTGAGTGTTCAAGATGGTACGCTGGATGCTCTCCTTGGCAATACCGCCGTGGATGCCAACGGGAAAGAGCGCCTGGCCTACGGTTACCTGCTCCAGGCTACCTATCAGCTGACACCCTCATTCAAGCTCGGCGCCAACTACGGTACGTCCCGCCAGGAGAAAAACGACACTGAGCCGGCCGGCCCGTCAATCGTGAAAAACCAGGAATCAGCCGTTTTCATGGCTGCTTACAACCTGAACAAATTCACCCAGTTCGTGGCTGAGTACATCTATGCCCAGAACACCTGGATGGATGGCGCCAAGCAGCATTCGAACCAGTTCGCGCTTGGGACCATGTTCTACTGGTAGATTGTAGACCGATATCCAGAAAAGGAGGTTTCTTATGCCAAAATATGTGATCGAACGGGAAATACCCGGAGCAGGCGCCATACCAGCCGGTGATCTGCAGGCAATTTCCCAGAAATCGTGCAGCGTCCTCCAGGGACTCGGCCCACAGATCCAGTGGGTGGAAAGCTTCGTGACCGACGACAAGATCTACTGCATCTACATCGCTCCCAACAAGGAGATGGTGCTGGAGCATGCCAAACAGGGCGGTTTCCCCGCCAACAGTGTTGCCGAAGTCAAGACCATGATTGATCCGACCACAGCCGAATAAGTATTCCTTTGCTCCCCTCCCGGTTCGCACCGGGAGAGGGACTGTACAATAACCAAGGAGGAAGAAATGACGTTAGCACTGCTAGTATTGATCAGCATTATGTGGGTTCCGGTAGGTATGTTTTTCCTGGGCTACGGCGAGGCCAAAAGCACCGGTTTTGTCAGTGCGGTCGTGGGTATCCTGGTGGTCATCGGCGCCACCCTGCAGGCCGCGGTCTTTACCGATCCCTTTACGGCCGGACTGCTGTTCGTATTCGGCGTCCTGTACCTGCAGACCGGCCACGCCCTTCTGACGGGTGTAACTGACCTGCGTACCGTCGGAAACGGCGCCCTGCTTGTCGGCATCGTGTGCGCCGTATATGCCTACCTGTTTGCCACAGGCGGCGGCTTGAAACCCGATGGCAAGACGTTCATCGGCGTAACCCCCTATCTGGCGTTCATGAACGTAACCTTTGTCGTAATCTGTTTTACCGTAACCGGCGTGACCTATGGCAAGATCAACCCCAAGGTCGCCGCCACGATGTTTCTTGTTCTAAGTTTCACCTGTCTTCTTGCACCGGCCTTCGGTCTGATGGCATATGGCAAGCTGCCGTTCTGAAGATCTGTTGCAGTACAGTGTAATCTACTCACCTAACGGAGGTAATATATGAAAAAGATCGTACTAATGCTATGCGCAGCCTTGTTGGTATCAGCCTCGATGCCCGTATTTTCTCAAACCCCCGAGGAGAAGGTCATCTGCAATCTGGCGGCGCAGAACTGCCTGAATAAAGTCGATATACTTCAGAAGAGAGTCAAGAAACTGAAGGCCGAGGTAAATAAAGGCACCAAGAAATATTCACCCGAGGATCTGAAGAAGATCGAGCAGAAACTGCAGGAAACCATGGATCTGCTCGACAAGGTTGAAGGGAAGGCTCCGGCAAAATAGCTCAACCGGATACGAATGATTTCTGTATCCAAGGAGACAGATCCTTACTCGAAAGCGCCATTATTGCATCCGGCCAGGACCATTGATGGCATGGCAACCGTAGCGGTAAAGCTGCAGAGAAGCGCGATACGAGACTGGGCAGGGGCACTTACGGTGCCCCTGTTTTTTTTTGAGAGGCGCGGTGGCGGCTCTACTTATCAGCCCAAGGAAAGCTTGAGCGGGATAAAAACGATATTTTTTTGTGTATTGGCTCAAGTATTGCGTATTATGTAGTCAACCTATAGCGCCATACGATCCAATACTGTACGTGGAGGAACCATGAAAAAGCCTCATTGTAACAATGCCCACTGGCTGGTATCCGCGGTTTCCGGGCTGCTGATCCTGCTTGTGCTTGCCGTCACCGCCCAGGCATCCGATGTCCGCTATCTCTGGCAGAGCCGCGAACAGTTCGTGGCGCTGGAGCATCAGGACCCCGCACCGGGAGGACCGGCGCAACCCAATGACCATCCTGCGGAACTGACCTCGGAACGGATTGCCGCAATCCTGTCATCCATTGACATGCGCGCCACGGACAGTGACAAACCGGAGCCCCTTCTAACCGCTTCAGCCGTACAGAACCTTGCGCCCTACCTCCAGCAGGGACTCCGGCTGGCCTCTCCCACCCAGGACGTGACCTTCGCCGTCATCGGCCTGCACAGCGCATTGTACGGGCTTGCCAAGAGTCCGAAGGTGACCACGGGACGAGTTTATTACAAGTCCGGGCGTCTCAACATCATCGTTGGCCTTGCTCAAGAAGAGGTAAGTGACCGCGACGACCGCCGTCTGCACCCCTTTATTCCCGGCAGCAGGGCAAAGGCCATGGAGGGGGATTGGACCATATTGCCGCAACTTGGTCAGAATGGCTTCAGCCAGATCAGAAAGGATTGGGTGGAGTTCAGCGACGAGTGGCAGGCACCTGCCGCACCGACGCCTCGTGCCGCGCAGCGCGCTCCGTCAGCACAACCCGCAGCGATCCAATTCGAACAGAGGCGAACCGACACGCGTCAGCCGGCCGAACGCCTGTCCACTCTCAAGGAGCTGAGGGACAAGAATCTCATCAGCGAAGAAGAGTATCGGGCCAAGCGCCTGGAGATCTTGAACGGGCTGTAATCCAGGCTGCATTCACTTCCCAAACCGGCAGACCTCCGCGGGTTCCGAAACCCCGGAGGTTTCTTTCGAGTCAGCCGGTTTCTGAAAAAAACAGTTCGCATTTTTGTTTTTGCGCGTATAATAAAAGTCAATCAAACGTTTGTACCTGATCCAATCAAGCGTGTTCATGGAGACCGTAGATGGCTGACAACGATTGTCGTGAAAATATTATTGCCGCCGCTATCCCGTTGTTTGCCGCAAAGGGCCTCAACGGTGTGAGTGTGCGCGAGCTGGCTGGCGCGGCTGGTGTTAATCTTTCCATGATCTCATACTACTTCGGCGGCAAGGAAGGACTGTATGCCGCCGTGCTTTCCGCGCAGTTCGCGGTGCTGGACAAGCTCGGAGAGATCAAGCAGATGGACATCGATACCCTGCAAAAGTTTGAATTGTATGTCCGCGCCACGGTTGCACGTTACCGCAGGAGCCCTTACCTGCTCCGTTTCTACACCAGTGAACTGACCAACCCCACCGCCTGCTTTGAAACCATCGTCAAACCGGCGATAGTAAAAGTCGTTCAGATACTTCTGGATACCTTTACCGACGGCCTGGGCCATGAAAGGTTCCGGGAGGGCCTCAATCCCGCCGACACCGTTCTGGCCCTGGCCGGGATGATCAACTTCTATTTTCTCCTCGAACCGGCAACGGCTGAATTGGTTGATCACGCGCCGGAGCGTGACGAGCAACTGATCGGCCATATCATGGATATCTTCACACGGGGGATCCTTAAATGACCGCTTTTTTTTGACGTCACGGGAAACAAACGTTTGATTGATTTGTAGTCATATACGTGCTGAACTTATCATGCGAGCATGCAACGGGCGTAACGACACCACTCAACTACAAAAGTAAAAAAAAGGAGATCACAATGGAAACGACTACTACGTTTGAATGTGGAATCTGCTATTACCAAAGCCTGGCCAAGGACTTCACCCCCATTACGGTCAGCGCCAATTTTGCCGCTCTTGAATGCCCGAAATGCTTTAACAACGACGCCGACACCTTCGCGGAAGTTGACCTTACCATAAAAAAAGCTGCCTAACGTACCACCAGAATCGTCCGTTCCATCATGTAACTCACCAGCCGCCCCAATCCGGGACGGCTTTTTTTTATCTCGCCATGCGCCTGTGGACAGAGCGATACTCGGCATGATATGTGAAGTTATTGCAGTGTGCTTGGCAACCATGACTAAGGGGGTACGTATGCACAAACAGGACAAGCTCTACATCGATGGCAACTGGGTCTCGACGGCAGGAAGGCAGTTTCTCGACGTCATGAATCCGGCCACGGAAGAGGTGATCGGACGGATCCCCGCGGCGACCCGGGCAGAAGCCGGTCAGGCGGTTGCAGCCGCCCGGGCGGCTGCCCGGACCTGGGGTTGCACGCCGGTTAAGGAGCGGGCCGCCTATCTGGCAAGAATCCACCAGGGGCTGGCAGCGCGGGCCGATGAGATCGCCCGCACGATCTGCGCCGAGGTCGGCATGCCCCTCAAGCTCTCGCGACGCATTCAAGCCGGGCTGCCGGCCGCCGTACTGGAGAGTTATGTGACACTCCTGGGCGGCTATGCCTTTGAAGAACGGATCGGCAACTCCCTGGTGGTGCGCGAACCGGCCGGGGTAGCGGCCTGTATCACCCCCTGGAACTATCCCCTGCATCAGGCGGTTGCCAAGGTCGCGCCAGCCCTGGCCGCCGGCTGCACCGTTTGCCTCAAGCCCAGCGAAGTGGCGCCGCTCTCCGCCTTTATCCTGGCGGAGACCATCCACGAGGCCGGTCTGCCCGCCGGGGTCTTCAATCTGGTAACCGGCACCGGCGAAGAGGTCGGAGAACACCTGGCACGACACCCCGATATCGACCTGATTTCCTTCACCGGCTCACTGCGCGCCGGCCGCAGGGTGGCGGAACTGGCCGCCGGGACGGTCAAGCGCGTAACCCTGGAACTGGGCGGCAAATCCGCCGCCGTCGTGCTCGACGATGCCGACCTGCCGACGACGGTCAAATCCACCGTGGGGGCCTGTTTCCTGAATTCCGGGCAGACCTGTACGGCACACACACGCCTGCTGGTGCCGGAGCAGCTCTATGAACAGGCAGCCGCCCTGGCTGTGGCCGCGGCGTCCGCCTACACACCCGGTGATCCGCATGATGAACAGACCCGTCTCGGGCCGCTGGTCTCAGCGGCACAGCGGGAACGGGTGCGCGGCTACATCCGGCAGGGTGTCGCCGAGGGAGCTGTTCTGCTGACAGGCGGTGCGGAGCCGCCCGATGGGCTGGCGACCGGTTTCTTCGTCCGTGCGACCGTTTTCGGCAAAGTCACCCCTGAGATGACCATCGCCAGGGAGGAAATCTTCGGACCGGTCCTGTCGATCATGACCTATCGGGACGAAGACGATGCGGTACGTATTGCCAACGGTACTCCCTATGGACTGGCGGCCGCTGTCTGGTCCGGCGATCCGGAACGGGCGGAACGTGTGGCCCGGCGTCTCAAGGCAGGCCAGGTGGACATCAATGGCGGGGCCTTTAACCTGCTGGCGCCGTTCGGGGGTTTCAAACAGTCCGGTTACGGCCGGGAGCTGGGCAGGTTCGGCCTGGAGGAGTTTCTCGAAGTAAAATCGATCCAGCTCAGGGAGTAGCGGCGGTGCCATCTCCCAAATCTGGGCAGTTCAGGACCGCTTGCCTGACCGCAGCCTCCCTGGTGGCCTTTGCCGCCAACTCCGTCCTTTGCCGCCTGGCCCTTGGGTCGGCCAGCATCGATGCGGCCAGCTTTTCCACGATCCGCCTGCTGTCGGGGGCAGTGGTGCTGATGCTGCTGACGCGCCTGGGCGGCCGGCGCACCCTCGAAAACCAAGGTTCCTGGCGATCCGCCGCAGCACTCGCCCTGTATGCGATTACCTTCTCCTACGCCTATGTCTTGCTGGGCACCGGCACTGGCGCGCTGATCCTCTTTGGAGCCGTTCAGGCAACCATGATCATCGCCGGGCTGGTTTCCGGCGAGCGGCCAACGGCGGTGGAATGGCTGGGTTTGCTGATTGCCGTTGCCGGCCTGGTCTATCTTGTTCTTCCCGGGGTATCGTCACCATCACCATCCGGGGCCGTTCTCATGACAGCGGCCGGCATCTCCTGGGGTATCTATTCGCTACGCGGTCGCGGGGCAGACAACCCGGTCCGGATCACGACCGGCAATTTTATCCGCTCCGTGCCCCTTGTCCTGGCAGTGAGCCTGGTCATGCTCCCCCTGCTGCATCTTTCGCCGGAAGGGGTCTTGATCGCCGCAATTTCCGGCGGGGTAGCCTCGGGGCTTGGATATGTCGTCTGGTATACGGCCTTGCGCGGGGTAACGGCGACTCTGGCCGCAACGGTTCAACTCGCCGTCCCCCTGCTGGCTGCTGCCGGGGGGGTGCTGTTCCTGTCTGAAACCGTCTCAGCCCGGCTGATTCTGTCAGGCCTGGCGATCCTGGGTGGCGTGGGACTGGCCATCATGGGACGGACCGGATCGTCGTGACCATCAGGTCACCAGTTAATCACCCGCAGCCGCTTGTCCCCGCAGTTTCCGGTACAATGTATTCCTGCTGATCCCCATCAGCCTGGCTGCCGCCGCGATGTTCCCCCCGGTACGCTCAAGTGTAGCCGAGACAAGCCGGGACTCATTATCAGACAGCAAGGCGGTGCTGTGCACCTGGGCGGATGCAGCCTCACCGCCGTTGCTGCTGTTGGCGCCAGCTGCGGCCTGCTCGACAAAATCCTCCGCGAGTTCTTCTGCGGTAATCTCATGGCCAGCGCCAAGCAGCGCCAGTGCGGTTCTGAGGACATTGTGCAGTTGGCGGATATTGCCGGGCCAGGGGTGGCTTTCGAAGATCCGCAGGACCTGTGGACTGATACTGACGTCCCGCTCCGCGCCCGCCAGGCCGTCAAGGATTTTTCTGGCCAGCAGAACCCGGTCCTCGCGGTCCTTCAGGCTGGGAAGGGTTAGCAGAAGTCCGTTGAGACGATAGTAGAGATCTTCGCGGAAGGTCCCGGCGGCCACCGCGTCCCGAACCCGACGGTTTGTAGCACAGACCACCGACAGCTCGACCCGGAAGCTTCCGCTGCCCCCCAGCGGGGTGACCATGTGGTCTTGCAGCACCCGCAACAGCCGGGCCTGAAGCTGGAGCGGCATTTCTCCGATCTCGTCCAGAAAAAGGGTCCCGTTGTCCGCCTCGCGGATCTTGCCCATATGTCCTTTGCGTTTCGCTCCGGTAAAGGCCCCTTCCTGGTAGCCGAAGAGCTCGGATTCGATCAGCCCGTCCGGAATGGAGGCGCAGTTGACCGGCACGAATGGCCCTTTGCCGCGCGGTCCCGCCAAATGCAGGGCTCGGGCCAGCAACTCCTTGCCGGTTCCCGATTCCCCTTCAATCATAATCGGTATGTCATGTCCCACGACCTTGAGGGCCTTGCTGATCAGGGCCTGCATCTTGCGGTCACCCCATTCCAGCTCATGCAGCAAGGGATGTTCTCCCGCGCCGGCTGACGGTGCCACGCTCGCCTTTGACGATGTGGCGCTGACGGGCAGAGACGCTGCCGAAGAATTGGAAACCCCGGGCCAGACCCGGCCAAAGACCTCGGCACCGGTTTGGAGCTGCAGCCTCAGAACGGGGTGGTGCTGCAGTCGGTCCTGTTCCAGCAGTTTCGGCAGGCTGAGACGGAACAGCGATGCGAAGCAATGACCGGTCATGCTGAATCTGTCCAGACCAAACTGCAGCAGGGCGCTGCGATTGGCGGCAATGAATTCGCCCTGCGGGGAGAAAACCGCGATGCCTTCGTAGAGCGTGCCGATAAATTCCGGCTTGAGGTGAAAGCAGACCACGATGTCATGGGGGAATTCCGGGGCAAACATCTGATTCTCGATGATCTGTGCCGATAAGCGCACCAGCGCCATGGTATGCTGATGATGGCCGCGGTAATCTCCGGACACGTCAAGAGCACCCAGGATCGCCCCGCGCGGGTCGAAGATGGGCGTCGCGGAACAGCTGAGAAAACGGTTCCTGTCGATGAAATGCTCGCTGCTGTGAACGTGGACCGCTGTCTGCTCTTCCAGCGCGGTGCCGATGGCATTGGTACCGTTGACAGCTTCCG
>JAJYBH010000058.1 GCA_021779135.1 Deltaproteobacteria bacterium | reverse complement strand
CCAGGGCCGGTATCTTGCCGAACACCAGGTAATGGACAATGGTGGCGGTCAGATTATCGGCATTGACCGGGCAGCCGGGCAGGTTGATGACAGTCACCCCCGGGACGGCTTCCATGACCCCCACCGCACCGGTCGGGTTAGGAACAGCGGCCGGGATGCCGCCGTAGGAAGCACAGGTCCCGACGGCAATGGTGGCGGCGGCGCTCCCGCAGACCTGGCGAGCGCGGTCAAGGTGCGACTTGCCGCCGACACAGCCGTAGACCCCGCCATCCTTCATGGGGATGGAACCTTCCACCACGCAGATGTACTTGCCCTTGTGATCGGCGATGGTCTTTTCCAGTGCCGCCTCGGCCTGGTGACCGGCCGCCGCCATGATGGTTTCGTGGTAATCGACGGAAAGGATATCCAGGATGATCTCGGCTACGGTCGGGTTGGCCGAACGGAGCAACGCCTCGGTGTCGCCGGCGCAGTCCTGAAATTCCAGCCAGACCAGGGTCGGCCGCTTGACCTCATCCAGCGCCTGGGCCACACGTGGGGCAAACGACGCCGGCAGCGCCATGGCCGCCGTCACGGTCGAACAGAACTTGAGGAAATCGCGGCGGGACACGCCGCGCTGGCGGAGAATTTCAGAGATCGAACAATCCTCCTGTCCTAAACTCTGTTTCAATGTACCGCCACTTTCATCTGACCTGAAGGTACTCATGCAGTGCTCCTTTCCGTGCTGGAGTAAAAGAACATGGCGTAATCGGATAGTTATCTGAAGGCTTTAACAATCAGTATAATATAAAATTGTTTTATTGCAACGGTATTCTGATGAGGTCGAACAACTTTTAATCAAGAAATCATGCCTTGGTTTTGACTTTTGTCTTTTTCTTCTGTTTGAGAGATTCCTTCAATCGTTTTGCAGCACGCTCGATCATCCGGTAGTGGCTGCCGCAGGGATAGGTTTCCGAGTCCGGCATGCGCTGCAGGTAGCGTCCATCCGGTTGCATGTCCCAGGCCGAGCAGCGGTCGGACAGATACGTATCGAAGATCACCCGCAGTTCTTTCTTCAGTTCCGGCGGTTCAACCGGGCAGAGCACCTCGACCCGGGCCTCAAGGTTGCGTTTCATGGCATCGGCCGAGGCGATGAAATATTCATCCGCTCCGTTATTCCTGAAATAGTAGATGCGGGCATGCTCCAGAAAGCGGCCGACCACACTGATCACCCGGATGTTCTCGGACAGGCCGGGGATGCCCGGCCGCAGGCGGCAGGTATCGCGCACGATCAGGTCAACGGCCACTCCGGCCATGGAGGCGCGATAGAGCGCCTTGACGATATCGCCGTCCTCCAGTGCGTTTATCTTGAACTGGATCAGGCCGCCGCCGTTTTTTACATGCTGCAGCATTTCGCGTTCGATATTCGCCAGCAACAGCTTCTTCAACATGCGCGGCGCGGGCGAGATCTTCTGGTAATTGCGCCTGGCCATAAAGCCGGTCGTCAGGTAGTTGAACAGCTCGGTAACATCCTGGCCGATGATCTCATCACAGGTCAGAAGCCCGACATCACTGTATATCCGGGCCGTACCGGCATGGTAGTTGCCGGTGCCGACATGGACATAGCGCCGCAGACCGGAATAGTCCTGACGCACGACCATGATCACCTTGCAGTGCGTCTTCAGTCCGACCACGCCGTAGGTGACATGGATGCCGGTCTGCTCCATCCGTTCCGCCAGCATGATATTGGTAGCCTCATCGAACCTGGCTTTCAGTTCCACCACCACCGCCACCTGCTTGCCGTTCTGTGCCGCCAGCACCAGGGCGTCGATGATACGGCTCTGCGCCGATGTGCGGTAGAGGGTCATCTTGATGCCGCGCACCTTGGGATCGACCGCCGCTTCGCGCAGGAGGCGCTCCACCGAGGTGGAGAAGGATTCATAAGGGTGCTGCAGCAGGATCGAGCCCACATCGCGGAGGATATGGAAGATGTTGCGCTGCGACTGCAGCTGGGGATGATCGATGGGATGATGGGGCGGATCATGCAGCCGCGGATAATCGAGGCAGGTCAACTCGAACAGGTCGCGCATGGCCAGCATGCCCGAGACCTCGAAGACATCATTTTCTTCATCCAGCTCCAGTTCGGATGCCAGGCGTCCGCGATGAAGCGGTATCATGCCCGCCACCACCTCCAGGCGGACGATCGGCGCGAACTTGCGCTCCTTCAGCTCCGACTCGATCATGGCCATCAGATCGTCGGCCTGCTCCTCGTCTTGTTCGGTATTGGAGTTGCGCGTGACGCGGAACAGCTCGCAGGAAAGAATCTCCATACCCGGAAAGAGCATATCCAGATTACTCATCATCACATCTTCCAGGCGAACGAAATGATCCCCCTTCCCTATCCTGATAAGACGGGGCGTGCCGAGACCAACCGGCACCTTGACCCGTGCCAGGGAAACTGCGCGGGCCTTCGGGTAGCGTAGCGTCACCAGCAGATTGAGGGACAGGTTGGAAATAAACGGGAAGGGGTGGGCCGGATCGATGGATTGCGGGGTCAGAAGCGGAAAGATATTTGCGTAGTAAAACTCCCGGAGGTTCTTCTTCTCCTTGGGCGTGATGCCGCTATAAGACTCGATCAGGATATTCTTTTCCTCGAGCAGTCCGAGAACGTTCTGACAGGTCAGTTCCTTGCGGGCCTCAAGCTCACGGATGACCGCATGGCACTCGGTAACCTGCTGGCGGGGTGTGCGTCCATCCAGGGTCAGCTCCCGTAAACCTGCGCCGATCTGCTGCTTGAGTCCGCCGATGCGTTTCATGAAAAACTCATCCAGATTGGCGCTGACAATAGCGATGAATTTCAGTCGCTCCAACAACGGAATGCGCGGGTCCTCGGCCTCGTGCAGTACCCGCTTGTTGAATTCCAGCCAGGTCAGCTCGCGGTTCAGGTACCACTCACTATCGCTCAGATCAAATTGGGGAGGTGCTTCGGTCCCTTCAAGCATCTCGAGGGGGGCGGCCGCCTTCTTTTTAGCGGAACGTTTGCTGGCGGGTGGGGCCTCTTCAACAACAGATTCAGGTGCGGCTTTTGTTTTTTTGACTACCGCTTTCTTTTTACCTGGTGCAACCTTCACTGCAACACCTCCGGAAATGACGGGCGGAACTTGATTTAACCATACCAGAGACCGGGGCCAACGCAACCATTCATCGCCAGATCAGCATTTCACCACCTGTACCCCCCAGACGATCAGAACCGGCGCCGGCCGCCTTTACTCCAGCAGATACCCCCGGGCGAGCCGGCAATATCCGGCAACCTGTGCATCCTGCCACGCCTGGTCCTTGCCCAATTCACCCGCCATCAGGTCGGCAACCGCCGGCGCCGCGGCCATGCTTGAACGGGCATCCAGCAGCAACGCCCTGGTGCGGCGTGCCAGCACATCCTCGACGGTCCGTGCCCATTCGTGCCGCACCGACCAGACCACCTCACCCCGGCAATAGGGAAACACCGGGTGCAGTGGTTCCCGCCAGTCGGGCTTCTCCGCGACAAGACGCTCCAGCGCCGATGCGTCACTGCCATAGACCTGCCACGGGTTGCTCGCGGCGACACCTTCCTGCCAGCCGTGGAGATGGAGGCTGCCCGTGACCGAGGGACGCTCCGCCAGTCCGGCGACCTGGGCGGCGGCGGTAACGGTATCCTCCCCCATCTTGCGGTAGGTGGTCCACTTGCCGCCGGCAATGGTCACCAGCCCGCTGCTGTCCACCAGAAGGGTGTGGTCCCGGGAGAGCGAGGCGGTATCGCCGCTGCCTTCCGATCGCACCAGCGGCCGGATGCCGGCAAAGACGCTCAGCACGTCAGACGCAGACGGATGGCGGGTGAGGTAGCGGGAGGCGTGGGTCAGCAGGAAATCGATCTCCTCCGGGAGGGGCAGTGGTTCGAGGGTGGCCGTCGGGACCTGCGTGTCGGTCGTGCCGACGATGGTCCGGCCATGCCAGGGGACCGCGAACAGCACCCGTCCGTCGTCGGTGTGCGGGACCATGATGGCGCTGTCGCCGGGCAAGAACGAGCCATCCAGCACGAGATGCACCCCCTGACTGGGGGTTATCAGACCCCTCGCCTCCGGATCGACCATCCGCCGCACGCCGTCGATAAAGGGACCGGCGGCATTGACCACCACCCGCCCCTGGATGCGATATTCCCGGCCGCTTTCGGCATCCCGTGCCTCCACGCCCGTCACCAGACCGTTCGACTGAATAATTCCGCTCACCGGCAGGTAATTGAGCGCAACCCCGCCCAGGTCCGCCAGGGTCAGGGCCAGACTGATCGCCAGGCGCGCATCGTCGAACTGGCCGTCGTGGTACATGACCCCGCCGCGCAGGCCGCTTTGTTCCACGGTCGGGATATGGCGCAGCGTTTCCTCCCGCGAGAGCAGGCGGGAGGGACCGATCCCCAGCTTCCCGGCCAGGAGATCGTACAGCTTGAGGCCGACCCCGTAGAAGGGGCCTTCCCACCAGTCGTAGAGCGGGACCACAAAGGAGAGGTTGTGCACCAGATGGGGCGCGTTGCGGATGAGGAGGCCGCGCTCCCGCAACGCCTCCAGCACCAGGGAGAGGTTGCCCTGCTGCAGGTAGCGCACCCCGCCGTGGATCAGCTTGGTGCTTCGGCTGGAGGTCCCCTTGGCGAAGTCGCTCTGCTCCAGAAGCAGGGTCCGGTAGCCGCGGCTGGCCGCCTCCACCGCAGTGCCCAGGCCGGTGGCGCCGCCACCGATAATGATCATGTCCCAGACAGCTTCGACCTCCAGCTCTTTCAGCAGTTCCGCGCGCCTCATGGCTGATCCCATCCCTTTGTCCGCTCCAGCGCCCTGTTCCAGCGGTGGCGCAACTCTTCGGCCCTCCCCCGCTCCATGGCGGGGGTGAAGGTACGCTCCGCCTGCCAGATGCGGCCGATCTCGTCGCGGTCGCGCCAGTAGCCGACCGCCAGCCCGGCCAGATAGGCCACACCCAGTGCCGTGGTTTCCCGCACCCGCGGACGTACGACCGTGCAACCGAGCAGGTCTGCCTGGAACTGCATGAGCAGATCGTTGGAGGTTGCGCCGCCGTCCACCCGCAGTTCGGCCAGCGGGGTAGCGGAATCAGCCTCCATGGCCTCCAGCAGGTCGGCGGTCTGGAAGGCGATGCTCTCCAGGGTAGCCCGGGCGATGTGACCGGCGTTCGAACCCCGGGTCAGGCCGAACAGGGCGCCACGGGCATAGGGGTCCCAGTGCGGCGCGCCCAGGCCGGCAAAGGCCGGGACAAGGTAGACGCCGCCGTTGTCGGGGACCGAGGCGGCCAGCGCCTCCACCTCCCCGGAGCTGCGGATGATGCTGAGACCGTCACGCAGCCACTGTACCGCCGCGCCGGCCACAAAAACGCTCCCCTCCAGGGCATACTGAGTCGGACCGTCGCTCCGGCAGGCCACGGTGCTGATCAGGTTCCGCCCCGATACGACCGGCCGGTCTCCGGTGTGCATGAGCATGAAGCAGCCGGTACCGTAGGTATTCTTGACCATGCCGGGCCGATCGCAGAGCTGGCCGAAGAGCGCCGCCTGCTGGTCGCCGGCGATCCCCGCGATCGGCACGCGCGCGGCCAGGAAGTTGCCGGCGGTCTCCCCGTACACCTGGCTGGAGGCGACAACCTCCGGCAGGAGCGCCGCCGGGATGCGGAGTATCTCCAACAGCTCCGGATCCCACCCGCCTGTGTGAATATTGTACAGCAAGGTGCGGGACGCGTTGCTCGGGTCGGTCACATGCCGTTCCCCCCTGGTCAGGTTCCAGACGAGCCAGGAGTCGACCGTGCCGAAGGCCAGCTCTCCCGACTCCGCCTGTGCCCGTGCCCCCGGGACATGGTCGAGGATCCAGGCCAGCTTGGTGCCGGAGAAGTAGGCATCCAGCACCAGCCCGGTCCGGGATCGGAAGAGCGGCTCATACCCTTCCGCCTTCAGCCGGTCGCACTCTCCGGCGGTGCGCCGGTCCTGCCAGACGATGGCATTGTGGATCGGCCTGCCGCTGCGCCGGTTCCAGACGATGGTTGTTTCACGCTGGTTGGCGATGCCGATGGCGGCGATATCGGCGGCTGTCAGTCCGGCCCGGGCGATGGCCTCCACCGCCACGCCCAGCTGGGAGGCCCAGATCTCCTTGGCATCGTGCTCCACGAGGCCCGGCTGGGGATACATCTGGCGGAATTCCTTCTGGGCCAGCCCGCGCACATTTCCGTCATGGTCGAACACCAAGGCGCGGGAGCTGGTGGTACCCTGGTCCAGGGCAAGGATGAAGCTCATCATTTTCGACCTCCTGCGGAGAGAATATCCTGTAACGAGAGCAATCGCGACCGTGCTGAAAATTAGCAAAGCGAGGGTAGAAGTCAAGGTTAAAGATTCCGCTGCGTTAAGCTGCGATCGAATTCGGCGGGGATTTTTCATGAGGGGTCCGCCAGAGGGGAGAATGGGTGGATTTTTGATTATTTGCGTGTCGCTGCCGTTGTAAAATCAGATCAGGGGGATACACTTGCATCAGTGGAAAAGCTTATCGAGAGGTCACGACGCCCATGCCATCATTCAACTGGAAGCCGATACTATTGGTGATGCTGCTCCTGATCCTGATGAATGCGCTATACGCCCTGTTTCCGCAACAGGTGCCACAGACCGCGGAGATCAGCTACAGCCGCTTCCGCGACGAACTGGCTGCCGACAACATCAGGCAGGTCAGGATCAAGGGAATGACAATCAGCGGTGCGTTCCGCGACAAGATCAAGGTGAACGAGCAGTCGCAGGGGAAAACGGTGCAACGCGAGGTGACCGGTTTTGGCACCGTGATGCCGGCCATTGCCGACCAGACCCTGATGACCGACCTGATGGCGCACAAGGTGGAGGTAACCGCCGTCTCCATGGAGTCGTCGCTGTGGGTGAATATCCTGATCTACGTGGCTCCCTGGCTGATTATCGTCGGCATCTGGTGGATGGGTGCGCGGGCCATGCGGGCCCAGGGTCCGGGCGGTTTTTTGGGCACCTTCTCCAAATCCGGCGCCCGCACGTACACAACGCAGGAGAAGGTCTCGGTCAGTTTCGATGATGTGGCCGGGATGGAAAGCAGCAAGCAGGAACTGATGGAGATCGTGGAGTATCTGCGCAACCCGCGCCAGTTCCAACGAATCGGTGGCAAAGTGCCCAAGGGGGTCCTGCTGGTGGGGCCGCCCGGCACCGGCAAGACCCTGCTGGCCAGGGCCGTGGCCGGAGAGGCCGGAGTCACCTTCTTCAGCATCTCCGCATCCCAGTTCATCGAGATGTTCGTCGGGGTCGGCGCCAGCCGGGTGCGCGACCTGTTTACCAACGCCAAGAAAGCCGCCCCCAGCATAGTATTCATTGACGAACTGGACGCCGTAGGGCGCAGCCGGGGGACCGGTTTCGGCGGCGGGCACGACGAACGGGAGCAGACCCTTAACCAGCTCCTGTCCGAGATGGACGGTTTCGACCAACACCAGGAGGTGGTAGTCCTGGCCGCTACCAACCGCCCGGATGTGCTCGACCCGGCCCTGCTCCGTCCCGGCCGGTTCGACCGGAACGTGGTGATCGAGCGCCCCGACTGGCGCGACCGGGAGAAAATCCTCCGCGTCCATGTGCGCAAAATTGCCCTGGCTGAAGGGATCGACCTGGGCGTGATTGCCCGGGGCACCCCCGGCATGACCGGCGCCGACCTGGAAAACCTGGTCAACGAGGCGGCCATCCTGGCATCGCGGGAAAACGCGGAATCGGTCCGCATGGAACATCTGGAACAGGCCAAGGACAAGATCCTGATGGGGGGCGAACGCAAGATGTTCCTCACCGAACAGGAGAAACGCGTCACGGCCGTACACGAGGCGGGGCATACCCTGGCTGCCAAGCTGCTGCCCGGCACCGACCCGATCCACAAGGTAACCATCATCCCGCGCGGCATGGCCCTGGGGGTAACCCAGCAACTGCCCGAGGACGACCGTTATCACTATCCCCAGAGCTACCTGGAAAAACGCCTGGTGGTAGCCATGGCGGGGCGGGTGGCTGAACGCCTGGTATTCGGCGAGATATCCACCGGAGCCCAGAGCGACCTGAAGCAGGTGACCGACCTGGCGGAAAAGATGGTCTGTCAGTGGGGCATGAGCAAAAAGGTGGGAGCAGTGAGCTTCAGCAGGGGAGCCGAGCACCCCTTCCTGGGGCGAAAGCTGGCCGAGGAGAAGACATTTTCCGAGGCCATGGCCTGGCGCATTGACCAGGAAATCGCCGCCTTCATATTCAGAGCCGAGCAACAGGCCGAGGAGTTGTTGTCAGCCAATCGACCCAAACTGGATCTGCTGGCAAATGCGCTGCAAGAAGAGGAGACCCTGGACAGGGCACGGGTGGACGAGATCATTGGCTGATGCAACGGATGGGATAACATGGTCGAGTAAAGGGTCACCGGTGAATAATATCGGCTCATTTGCAGTGCCAGGGTGATAAAATTGTTCAATACTTCTCAGAATCACACCCTATGTTCCCTTGAATATTTTACTTATTCCCGCAAGGAGGATTTCCACCCGATCAAGCCGATCCCCATTTGCATCCGCGGGTGAGGTTGTGCTACACATTAACGCATGAAAAAACTCAATCCACCGCAGCAGCAGGCGGTCAACCATACCGAAGGCGCCCTGCTGATCCTGGCCGGCGCCGGTTCCGGCAAGACCCAGGTCGTCACCACCCGCATCGTCCATCTGCTGAAAGACAAACGCGTCCCGGCCGAGAACATCCTGGCGGTGACCTTTACCAACAAGGCCGCCCGGGAGATGCGCGAACGGGTGGCCGGCATGGCGGGCAGCCTGGCCGACGGCATCGTCATCTCCACCTTCCACTCCCTGGGGGTGCGCATCCTGCGCCGCGACATCCGCGCCCTGGGCTTCAAGCCCAATTTCTCCATTTACTCCACCTCCGACCAGTCCGGCGTCCTGCGCCAGGCCATGCGCGAACGGGATATCGACCCAAAGGCCATCGACCCGGACCGCATCCTCTGGCGGATCTCCGCGCTGAAGAACAAGCTGATCGGTCCCAAGGATTTCACCCCGGCCGCCAGCGACCCGCTCGACTATGCCGTGGCCGTGGTCTATCCCCGCTACCAGGAGCTGCTCAAGGGCTTCAACGCCATCGATTTCGACGACATCATCATGCTCTCGGTCGGGCTGCTGCAGTCCAACCCGGCCATCCTGGGCTTCTGGCAGGAGCGCTTCCGCTACATCATGGTGGATGAGTACCAGGACACCAACGCCTCCCAGTACCTGATGATCTCGCTCCTGGCCCGGAAATACGGCAACCTCTGCGTGGTCGGCGATGACGACCAGTCCATCTACGGCTGGCGCGGGGCCGAGGTGCAGAATATCCTCAACTTCGAGCACGACTACCGCGCCTGCAAGGTCATCAAGCTGGAGCAGAACTACCGCTCCACCAGCTCGATCCTGGATGCCGCCAACAGCGTCATCCGCAACAACCTGCTGCGCACTGACAAGGCGCTCTGGACCGCCAGCGGCCAGGGGCGCGAGATTGACCTGATCGTGGCCGACAGCGAGGAGGAAGAAGCGGGCAAGATCGTCGAGTCGATGATGATGGAGCAGTTCCGCGACAAGCTCTCCTGGTCGGATTTCGCCATCCTGTACCGCTCCAACGCCCAGAGCCGGGCCTTCGAGGAGAAGCTGCGCATGGAGCGCATCCCCTATGTGGTCATCGGCGGACAGCAGTTTTACGAACGCAAGGAGGTTAAGGACGCCATCGCCTACCTGCGGGTGATCGACAACCCCGGCGACGAGGCCTCGCTGCTCAGGATCATCAACTTCCCACGCCGGGGCATCGGCGATACGACGCTGGTGCGGCTCAACCAGTGGTCCATGGAGCAGGATTGCCCGCTCTTCGAGGCCATGCGGCGGGCAGGCGAGATCCCCGGCATGCCGGAATCGTCTCGCAAGACGGTAACGGCCTTTTACAGCATGATGAAAGGCGTTATCGACGGCTTCGACATGCGCTCGCGGCTGGGGGCCCAGGTCAATGTCCTCTTCAACCGCCTGCGCATCGAGGATGAGATCTACCGCACCCTCAACGACGCCAGCCAGGCCAAAAAGCGCATCGAGAATATCGAGCAGATTGTCAACTCCCTGGCGATCTTCGAGGAGCAGAACCCGAAGGCCGGGTTGTCGGAATTCCTGGAGCGTATCTCGCTGATGGATGAGCAGGAATCCGACGACGACAAGGAACATGGCAGGAACGCCGTTACCCTGATGTCGCTGCACTCCAGCAAGGGACTGGAATTCAGCCACGTCTACCTGGTGGGGATGGAGGAGGAGCTCTTGCCGCACAAGCGTTCCATCGAGGAGGATCCGACCTGCGCCGAGGAGCGAAGGCTCTGTTATGTGGGCATCACCCGGGCCCGCAAGCACCTGACCATCTCGCGCTGCCTGACCCGCCGAAAATACGGCGCAATCGAGGAGCGGAAACCGAGCCGCTTCCTGGCCGAGATACCGGCGCACCTGCTCAACGATACATCAGGTACTGCTGAAGGAGCTATACGAGATTCAGCCAGTATTGCCGAGGATTTCTTTGCGCGCATGCTGGGGTAATGACCGTGAAAACATAAAAGAAAAGCCCATGACCGGACCAGTCATGGGCTTGAGGCTGCAGGCGTGCTCAGGTTCAATAGAGATTGATCAGAAACTTGGCCAGATTCTCACCGATCCCTTTGGCCTGATGCGGAAACAGATCCTGATATCCTTCTAGCGTCATTGAGCCTCGATATCCGGTCTCGCGGTCCTCGAACAGCGCCAGCTCCTTGCCGCTCTCAGCATCCAGCAGACGTCCCTTGAACTTGATGTAGGCCTTACCGGCGCCGAAACCGACGAAAAACTTGAGAGCCCGGCTGCCGGCGTTAAACTCACTGAACTGCCCTTCAAGGATGACCGCTTTATCCCTCGGGGCATCGTTTTTGACAATCGCCTTGAAGACCTTGTTTGCCTTGAGCTCAGCCTCCAGCGTCAGAGCGATGTTCGCCTTGAGAACAGGCAGCATCTTGTCGATCTCGGCCTTTTCTTCGTCATTTACGTTGGTATACTCAACGCCATCAGCGGTAAAATCCTTGATAACCAGCGTATCGTACTTGGGCGAGAGTTTTTCGGTGAGGAAAATCGTTTCCTCACTCAGGGCCTCGGGACGCGGCAAGGTCTTGTCGGCTGCGCCGGCAAAGGTTGTACAGCACATACCTACAATGATGCTGAGCAGAATCTTGTTCATATGGTACCCCCCCTGTTGATGTGATGATTCCATGATACAATTTATTTTTATTAAGTCCAGCTTATCCTGATAGATGCACACGCTGTAATTATTCTACTGGCTTCGCAACAGACTTTCTGCAAAAATAAACTTGGAGGTGCCCGATGAAACGTACAATATTGATAGCTGCCCTGTTCATACTGTCCACCCTGACCCAGACCTTTGCGTCCGATCCCCCCGAAGCGGCCCCTGCTGCGCCCCCCGTGGTAGTCCCCATCGACAAGGACGGCGTCCAGCGGGTCGAGATCGTGGGCGGCGATTATTTCTTCAAGCCCGCCCACATTGTCGTCAAGGTCAATGTGCCGGTAGAACTCATTGTCCGCAAGGAAACCCTAATTGTCCCGCACAACATCGTCATCAAGGCCCCCGAGGCGGGTATCAAAGTCAATGAATCGCTTTCCCGCGATCCGAAGACCATCTCGTTCACCCCGACCAAGACCGGCAAGTACCCGATGTACTGCGACCAAAAACTGCTCTTCTTTGCCAGCCACCGTGAAAAGGGGATGGAAGGGCTCCTGGAGGTAGTTGAGTGACAAGCGGATCAACGCTGGACAGCGGCGCCCATCTGGCTGAACTTCTGGCCATCGACAAGAACAGCCTGCCGGCCGATGGGGGTGAGCGCTTCAATCGCCTGATCTTCGCCCGAAGCCCCTACCTGCTGCAGCATGCCGAGAACCCGGTGGATTGGTATGAATGGGGCCAAGAGGCCTTTGAACTGGCCCGCCGCGAGAGCCGCCCGATCCTGCTCTCCATCGGCTACGCCACCTGCCACTGGTGCCATGTCATGGCCCATGAATCCTTTGAGGACAACGAGGTTGCCGGGCTGCTCAATCGTCATTTCGTCTGCATCAAGGTCGATCGCGAAGAACGGCCGGATATTGACGATTTTTACATGACCGTCGCCCAGGTACTGACCGGCAGCGGCGGCTGGCCGCTCAACATCTTCATGACCCCTGACAAACGTCCCTTCTTTGCCATGACCTACCTGCCGAAGCACGACCGTCAGGGTATGCGCGGACTGACCGGGCTGCTGGGGAATATCGCCACGCTCTGGCGCCAGCAGCCCGACAAGATCGAAAACAACTGCGACGCCATCATGGAGACCCTGGAGAATATCGCACAGCCGATACCGCAGGAACTTTCCGACCTGGATGAGTTGAACCAGGACGCCCTTGAGCAGCTCTCAAGCATCTACGACAAGGATCTGGGCGGCTTCGGCACTTCCCCCAAATTCCCCATGCCGATCAACCTGAGCTGGCTGATCGAGCAGGGGGCGGCCGGCAACAGCGAAGCGCTGGACATGGCCCTGTTCACCCTGCGGATGATGCGGTGCGGCGGCATTTGGGACCAGCTGGGAGGCGGCCTGCACCGCTATTCCGTGGACCAGAAATGGCTGGTGCCCCATTTTGAAAAGATGCTTTATGATCAGGCCATGCTGGCACTGGTTTCCCTGGAAGCGTTCCAGGCCAGCAGCGACACGTTCTTTCTAGATACGGCACTCGGCATATTCGGCTTTGTCGCCGCCGATCTGACCTCGCCGCAGGGCGGTTTCTACTCTGCCCTGGACGCCGACTCCGAAGGCGAAGAGGGCACATTTTACCTCTGGACCAAAGAGGAAATCGATACAATCCTGGGAGCAGACGCAGCCCTGTTCTGCCGTTTATACGATGTCAGCAGTTACGGTAACTTTGAAGGACGCACGATCCTTAATATCCCCACCGACATCGCCCATTTCAGCGCAAACGACGATCCGGATCTGGACACAATCGAGCAAACCCTGGAAGCGTGCTGTGAGCGCCTGCTTGAGCAGCGCAACAAGCGCATCCACCCATTGCGCGATGAAAAGGTCATCACCGCCTGGAACGGCCTGATGATCGCGGCCCTAGCCAAGGGTGGCGCCATCACCGGCTCGCAACTCTTCATCGAGCGTGCCGCCCGAGCGGCAGACTTCATCCTCCAGAACCTGCGCCGGACGGACGGCCGACTCCTGCGCAGTTACATGGGTGGTCCTTCCGATATACCGGGTTTTCTGGAGGATTACGCCTTCTTTACCCATGGCCTGATAGAACTGTTCGAGGCCACCCTCGACCAATCCTGGCAGGACACGGCGCTTCATCTGGCAGACGAAACCCTGCGGCTGTTCTACGACAGAGGCGCGGGAGAGTTTACCAAAACCGGCGCTGATGCCGAGCAGATGCCGGTTCGGGCCTCGCTGGAACATGATGGCGTGCTCCCCTCCCCCTTTTCCCTGGCAGCCAAAAACTTTATCCGCCTGGCCCACTGCACGGAGCGACCCGACCTGCTGGACCATGCCCATGCACTGCTGGCCACATCCCTGGATGATGCCCGGCGCCACCCCACCGCTCACCTGGGGGCGCTTCAAGCCCTGGCCATGCTGGAAAACGAACCAATACTGGCCGCCTTCCGCGGCCAGCGGGATTCAGCCGTAACACGCGAACTGTTGCAGTTCGTCAAGGCAAGCTACATTCCGAATCTGGCCATCATCCGCGAACCCGACAATGATTCAGCGCCTTCGGTTTCCATCTGCGCCAGGGGCACCTGCTACCCACCCGCCGGCGACCCCGCCGGCCTGAGCAGAATACTGCAGCAAGCCTTGCCGCCGGTTCCAGACAAGACCAGTAGGCCGGCCTAACCGTGTACGGCCATGCATCTTTTTGTGTCAGCTGCCTCAAGATGCGCCAACCCGCAGTTCCCGGCCAGGGGAAGGCGCGCCACTTACTCTACTAACAAACAGATATTGTTGACCTTTACTGCGATATCGAAATTGGCATACGATATGTAAGCTTTAGGCGATGCTATTATCATTTCGTCCAACGCGAGGTAATCACTTATGAGAACATGGCTGGGAATCATCATCTTTCTGTTCTGCATCTTCCCCCGACCCTCCTCGGCGGCGGATATCCACATCTCGGCCGCCGCCAGCCTGAAAGAGGTCATCAACGAACTTTCCGCGAGCTACGCCAAGAAAAACCCCGGTCTAAAGCTGCTCCAAAACTACGGCGGGTCCGGGATATTGGCAAAACAGATAGAAAACGGAGCCCCAGCCGATATATATATTTCGGCAAACCCGGAGTGGATGGAGTATCTGAAAACCGGGAAATTTGTCCGGGAAAAGGACATCGCCATATTCGCCTATAATTCCCTGGTCTTTGTTGGCAGACCGTCATTGAAGGTACACCGTCTCCAGGATGCAGTCTCGCTGAATAGGATCGCTATCGGCAGCCCACGGAGCGTTCCGGCCGGCGAATATGCCGTGGAGTCATTCAGAAAAGCCGGCCTGGAAAAACAGCTTGAAAAAAGGCTGGTAATGGCCAAGGATGTGCGCGAGGCCTTGATGTACGCCGAACGCGGGGAGGTTGATGGAGCCTTTGTCTACCTGACCGATGCACAACTGGCTGCCAGGAACACAAAGGTTCTCTTCGCTGTACCGCAGGAATATTATCCCCGGGTAACCTATCCAATGGCTCTGACCGCCAGTGGCGGCAAGAAACCGGAAGCTGCCGCGCTTTTCCGCTTCCTGCAATCCGCTGAAGCCGGAGCGGTCCTGACTCGATACGGCTTCATCAGGTAGGAGATCATGTGACGTTAAACGCTGCCGAATACTCCGCCATCCTGCTGTCTCTGAAGGTATCCACGGTGGCGACCCTGTTGACGCTGCCAGTGGGCTTTGCCACGGCCTATATCCAGACTTACCGGCAGTTTCGCGGGAAGGTGGCCCTGGATGTGATCGTGAACCTGCCCCTGACCCTGCCGCCGGTAGTGATCGGCTATCTGCTGCTGCTCATCCTGGGCCGGAATGGCTTTATCGGCCAGCACATCCTGCAACCTCTCGGCATCACCCTGATCTTTACCTGGAAGGCGGCCGTCATCGCCACCGCGGTAGTCGGCTTTCCGCTCATGGTCAGGTCGATCCGCATCGGCATGGAGAGCATCGACCAGCGCCTGCTGCAAGCTTCGCGAACCTTGGGAGCCGGCTGGTTCGACAGCATGGTGACCGTTATCCTGCCCCTCTCGGTACGCGGAGTGCTGGCCGGCTCGGCCCTCATGTTTGCCCGCGGCCTGGGCGAGTTCGGAGCAACAATCATCGTGGCCGGCAATATTCCGGGGGTGACCCAGACCATACCGTTGGCCATCTATGATTATGCCGCCTCGCCGGACGGCGACAGCCTGGCCATGACACTCTGTCTGGTGTCGGTAGCCATTTCGGTGGTCGTGCTGCTCTTCCATGAATATCTCGGCCGACGCATGCTCAGAATGGAGTGACATGGAACTTCGAATAGCGGTCAATAAGCGCTTCAGCGCCTTTGCACTGGATGTGGATGTAACGATAACGCAGGACCGGATCGGCATCTTCGGCCCTTCCGGGAGCGGCAAATCGACACTGGTAAGCCTGATCTCCGGCCTGGAGCACCCGGACGGCGGCACCATCCACCTGAATGGTGAAGCGCTATTCGACAAACACAAGAGCATCCCGCCGGACAAACGGCGCATCGGCGTCATCTTCCAGCATCCCCACCTTTTTCCCCATTTAAGCGTCACCGCCAACCTGCTCTATGGTTACCATCGCTGTGCCGCGGAACACCGGCGGATCGATTTTGACAGCCTCATCGATATTCTGCAGCTCGGCCACCTGCTGGAGCGGGGGGTCAACAATCTTTCCGGAGGAGAAAAACAGCGCGTGGCCATCGGACGCGCAGTCCTGTCAAATCCACAACTGCTTCTGATGGATGAACCGCTTTCCGCCCTGGACGACAACCTCAAATATCAGATCATCATGTATCTCAAGACGACCTGTGCCCGCTTCAATATCCCCTTCATCTTCATCAGCCATTCCTTGATCGAGATGCGCTTGATGACCGATACCGCCGCCATAATCTCGCAGGGGCGCATTTCCGAAATCTGCAGCACCGAAGCGCTGGCCAGGCAGCGTATGGCCTACAGTCCCGTCGGCTACATCAACATCCTGGGATTGAACGGCATGACCGAGCGTTCCGGATTGTGCGCCTACAACTGGAATGGCGGCGAACTGCTATTGTCGCTGGGCAACAGGGACACCCCCAACGGCCTCTTCGAACTTTCCTCCAAGGATATCATCCTGTTCAAGAACCATCCCGAGGCCATCAGCGCCCGCAACCTCCTGAAGTGTACCGTTGCTGGACTGTTTGAAAGCGGAACCAAATTGGGTGTAGAGCTGGACTGCGGACATGGCAGGCTGGTTTCGGAGATCGTACCCGACGCCGCCCGTGAACTGGGGGTCGAAGCCGGCAGAACGGTCTACGCTGCCTTCAAGGCCTCTGCATTTCGCAGACTTGCCGGCACGGAACCGGGACAGGAAACAGGCCAGTGATGCAGGCGATTAAACCAATCGCTTTATCTTATACAGCTTAACAATCAGCATATTGCGACAGCTTACTTCACCTTACGAAACATTTATTTCCCACTCCTTCGCCGCACTCATCAATTCGACAATTGTTCAGGTCAGCGTCTGATATGAACACAAAATGTGTACTGTCAGAACAAAAATGATGTGCTATAGTTGCGAAAAGTTCCCCCAGCAACATGAGAAACAGCATGCCTATCTCAATACACTCCGGAATCGCGGTTAACCGCAGGCTGTACCAGGCGCTGGCCCTGTCAGTCGTGCTTTTCATCATGCCAATGAGCGCCGGGGCCGTAAAGTGGGAACCACTGGCTCGTACCGCACTGCAGGATGTCGCCATCGACACCGATTCCGTCCGTCTGACCAACCTGAGCAGACTGGCGGTCTGGCTCAGATTCACACCATTTGGTGAACAGCAGCGCAAACTGGCCGCGGCTGAAAACAACCAGAAATTCTATCGACTCCACCTGGAATACTACGAAATTGACTGCAGTGAACAGAGCGCGGTGCTGGGGATGGTCGACATTCTGGGTCCGGCGGGAAAACGTCTCGAACGTAAAAAAGGGGGAGGTCCCCCCGAACCGATCATTCCCGGTTCGGTGCTGGACCTGGCTGCCCGGAAGGTATGTCCCGACCTCGAAGAAAACAAGGTCAGCCCGGATGATGAAATTGAATCCCCTGATAGTGAGCCGGCAGCGGAAGTACCGAAGGAAACGCAGCCTTCGGACGAGGCCCGCAAGATGATTGCGGAGGCGATCCAGAAAACCGAACGCAACCCCAAGGACCTTGATGCCTGGCGTGAATTGGGAAACGCCTACTACGACGCCGACATGCCCTCACAGTCCATCGCCGCCTACAACCGTGCCCTGGCGATCAAACCCGATGACACCGACATACTCAACGACCAGGGTTCCATGTACCGCCAGGCCGGCGAAATCGCCCACGCCCTGGCTAATTTTGAAAAGGCCCGCAAGGCGGACCCGAGAAATCTGGAGAGCCTCTACAACAGCGCCTATGTCCTCGCCTTTGACCTTAACCGGATGGATAAGGCGCTTGTCCTGTGGCGCACATATCTGACATTGGACCAAACAAGCGAAACCTCCCGTCAGGTGCAGTCGTTTATCGAACGCTACGGCAACTCTTCCCGTAAATGACCGAAAAGTGAATACCCACAATGATGGTCAGGGGAACATCTATGCAGTAATGCAGGTGATGCATTCACTACGTTCAACTTGACCGGGATACGAGCGCCGCATGAAATGTCCGAATTGTCAGAACAGGATGATTGATGTCTATGAAGCACGAGGTTTCACGTCAAAGGAAAGCCCGATAAAAGAGTGCGAATGCGGCCAGGTCTGGAGACTTATACCTCTTGCTGGTGGCAAGCAAAGAATAGACACGATCAGGCAAGGGAAAAAGCGTGATCCCCAAGCGCCCGTGATCAAGTGAAGAGTCTTTGACTTTTAGAGCCCCACAGGATATAAGAACGTCTCCGAAATGGTCCTCAATACGGTAACCAATTGATTGCCACATCGGGATACAATCAAAATCATTTCAATTTTTTTTGCGCCCGTAGCTCAGCTGGATAGAGTACCTGGCTTCGAACCAGGGTGTCGGGAGTTCGAATCTCTCCGGGCGCGCCAAACATCATTGAATCCGATAACTGCTTTTGCGGTAGTCGGATTTTTTGTTTCTCCTGAAATGCGTATATGGCACCGACCAGCGCACGAGTGTCACCCGAGAAGCACCATGAAAATCAGGTTTTGCTGTGGTGCCATCAATAACTGATCAGGTCAGTAGCATGGGCATCTCCCCCTATACTACGTATAGGGGGAGATGCCCATGCTACTCCACTCCATGTTTTTGTAACAAAAAAATACTATTTTTTATTACAAAATATGATAGCCTTACGACATGCAAAGTATTGACGATAAAATACTAAATCGCATTTATGGTCATGGCAGGGGTTGCGTGTTTACCCCAGGTGACTTTCTGGATTTGGGGAGCCGGCAGGCGGTCGGGGTAGCACTGCACCGTCTGGTGAAAAAAGGGACCCTTCGTAACCTGGCCCGTGGCCTGTACGATTACCCACGAACCGACCCGGATCTCGGACTCCTCTCGCCCACGACGGACGCCATTGTCAAGGCGCTCAAGGGACGCGACAATATCCTTCTTCAGCCCTCCGGCGCCTATGCCGCCAATCTGCTGGGGTTGTCGGAGCAGGTGCCGATGAAGATTGTTCTACTTACGGACGGCCCGGCCCGCCGGGTCCAGTTGGGGAAACAGGTCATCATCCTCAAGCACACGACTCCAAAGGCCATGGCCACCGCCGGCAAGATCAGCGGGCTGCTTATCCAGGCATTACGCCATATAGGCCAGAAGAACATGGATGACACGATGGTGGAGCGGTTGCGGAACAGGCTCTCCGACGACGATAAAAAACACCTGCTGAAGGATATCCGCTACGCCCCGGCCTGGATTGCGGTCATTATGCGACGGGTAGCACAACTGGAAGGACACTGACGACATGGACACATTTCTCTCGTTTCCTGCCGACCGTCAGCGGTTGCTGTGCGAACAAGGCCAGCAGCGGCTCGGCCTGGCCCCGGCGAGCATCGAGAAGGATTTCTGGGTCTGCTGGACTCTGCGGGAACTGTTCAGCCTGCCGGAGTGGGGCGAACAACTGACCTTCAAGGGAGGCACCTCCCTGTCCAAAGGATGGCAGTTGATCTCCCGGTTTTCGGAAGATATCGACGTGGTCATTAACCGTGAATTCCTTGGCTTCGGCGGGGAGACCCTCGGCAATAAACAACAGAAACGGTTGCTGAAGGAATGCAGCCGCCGCGTCCTGGATGAACTGCAACCGGTGTTGGCCAAGCGCCTGGGAGATGCGATCCCCGGCGGTATGGCGTGGGAGCTGGCTCCGGCCGCCGAGGCGGAAGATCCGGATCAGCAGACCTTACTGTTCCAGTATCCGTCGCTGTTCAGCGGCAGCATTGCCTACCTGCGACCAGTGGTCAAGATCGAGCTGGGTGCCCGTTCGGATACTGAGCCGGTGGAAGACCCCGTTATACGTCCCTATCTGGCTGAGGCTTTTCCCGACTTGTTACGGGATAGTTCCTTTCCCATCAGGACCGTGGCAGCCCGTCGAACCTTCTGGGAAAAGGCGATGCTTCTACACGAAGAGACGTTCCGTCCGCCGGATAAGAGGCGCAAAACCAGACTCTCGCGCCATTACTACGACCTCTGGTGTCTGATCACCAAGGGTATCGCCGCTCAGGCTATGGCGGATCACGACCTGTTTGATCATTGCGCCCGCCACCGGCAGCTTTTTTTCAAGCAAAGCTGGGTGGACTACGGCACCTTACACCAGGGGAGTCTGCGGTTGATTCCACTACCGGAGCAACTGGACGAATGGCGTAGGGATTATGCCGCCATGCGCGAAGAAATGTTTTTCGACGAGCCTCCCGCCTTTGATGATCTGCTGGCGGTGATCCGGCAGTTTGAAGAGGAGTTTAACCGACCTTTGTAAATTCTCGTTCACGAGGGTGATACATGGATACCAGTTCCATCTATTTTTTCTCTGGATACCGTCGACGAATTTTGCAGTTGAACGTGTGGCTGAGCGTGTCCGCATGGGCGGGCATCATGTACCGGAGGATACCATCCGGCGGCGTTATCAAGCAGGCCTGCGGAACTTCTTTCGCCTGTACCGTCCGATTGCTGACTCATGGTATCTCTTTGACAACAGTACTGCATCAGCTCCAGCCTTGGTTGCATCGGAAGATAAAGAAACTGGTCAACTGGTGGTAAATTCGGTACTATGGACACATTTGACGGAGGAATACGATGGTAGCTCAGTATAAAGACAAAATAGAAGAAGCTCTTGCCGATAAGGACAGAATCAAGCAGGCCATGGCAACAGCTATTCATGATGCACTGCTAAAGCACAAGCAGGCCGGCAACTCTGTCGTGTGCATGAAAGACGGCAAGATGGTCTTGCTGCCCCCCGAGGAAATCAACCCATAACCTGCTGTTTATTCGTCGATATCCATGACATGACTCCAGTACTGATTTTCGTCACGTGAAGCGCGCCAATAATTGCACCAGGTT
>JAJYBH010000173.1 GCA_021779135.1 Deltaproteobacteria bacterium | reverse complement strand
AGATACTCTTTCTGCTGCAATTCCGAAAAAGCGGCCCTGCTTGCGGCGATGTCCTTAAACGAGCCGATTTCCCATAGCCTCTTTTCCAGCAGTTCTTCGGTAGTGTAACCGAGCATCTCCACCAGGAACGGGTTGATGTCGGTTATCTGTCCGGTATCTGCATCCAGAATCAAAATCCCGTCCTTGGCCGTTTCAAAGAGTCGGCGGTAACGGATCTCGGAAATCGCCAATGCCTCCTCAGCCAGTTTGCGTTCGGTGATATCGTGCAGAGATATGAAAAAGGCCGGTTTGCCGTCCCACTCGATCTCCACCATCCACATCTCCACGGCAACGGTTTTTCCCTCACGGGAACGCACGTTCAGCTCTTTCGTTACTCCTGATGCAATGGGATATTCAAACGGTCTTCCCTGGAGCCCTTTCTCTCCAGAATCGAAAATGCCCTCGGCGGCTGGATTGGCGAAAAGGATGGTCCTGCTTTCATCCACAATCAGAACACCATGCACATACCTCGTCAGAATAGTACGAATGCACCCCTGTAACGCCTTCTCCTTTTGTTCAAGCAGCGCCTTGATTTCGTTCGCTTTTTCAAACATAGCCGTCCTTTTTCATCCCAGCGGGGGCAAGCTCGCATTCCTGCCGATGAATTTCAAGGCATGCCGGACGCTCCGGAAGGTGTCCGGATAGTGGGATACACGAGGGAAATCTTCACATGAAAGCACCCGAAACGCTTTTAAGTGAGGAAGAGTTTTATTCGATTGTATCGCTTTTTCTGTAATTTAAAGTTTGCCAATGCAAATTTCCGTAGATTGTCGGCCGTGGGCGAGCATTGTTTTCTGCGGATTACCGCGTACGCGCATCCGGAGTTACCATGAAAATCAACTTACATTTGATACAATTTCTGGGTGAGTTGCGTGCTCATTGGCGGAAGCATTACGTCCGTAGTTCTGGCGGGAAAGTGCCCCAGCCGGCAGAGTGCCTGAGCAAACCTGGGGAAGTACCAACTGTCGTGGCCGATTACCTTGATATAGAACGAGGGTTGCTATCATGGACAAGAGAACAGAGTATGTCGAAAAGCTCTCCGCACAGATGGTTGAATGGGATGCACAGATCGAACTGCTCAAGGACAAGGCAGAAAGCGCCACGCCCGAGGCCAGGTTTGAATATTCCAATGCGATCGCAGCCTTGCAGCTCAAGCGGGATGAAGCCGCGGTAAAGCTGCAAGGGATATCGTCCGCCAGCGATGATGAATGGGAAGACCTCAAAACAGGAACGGAACGAGTCTGGAGCGAGGTCAGGACTATCTTACGCGACGCTATCATGAAGATTAAATGAGCAAGCTCGGTTACATTTAATTTGAGTCGATTCGACCGCGACTGGCTGATTGACAGGTCAGCAACATTGGATAAGCTTAATATTGCTTAAGGTAAATTGATTGCAAAGGAAAGGAGAGAACATCGTGACAAAACTACATCGCATTTTGAAACTCCTGGTCTGCCTCGGGCTGATAACCGCATTCATGGGGTGCGCAGCCACTCAAACACGCGAAAGTACCGGCCAGTATGTCGATGACTCCACCATCACAACCAAGGTAAAAGCTGCAATCCTTGGCGAACCAGGGCTGAAAACGTTGCAAATCACTGTCAATACGTACAAAGGGGTAGTCCAGCTAAGCGGTTTTGTCGATTCGGCGCAGAACGCCAAAAAGGCAGGAGAGCTTGCACGCAGTGTCGCTGGTGTCACCGAGGTGAAAAACGACCTGGTTGTAAAATAGTTGCGTAACCTCAGGTGAATTTACGACCCGCTCCCTGCGTTTTTTCCCGATTCTGTCAGACGTTTAACAGGTTGTTGAAACGGCAAAGGCTAACGCTACTGACAGTCGCCGTTAAATGTGGAGGACGTTATGCTGTGGACAATCTGCGTGGTCCTGATAGTGCTGTGGCTGTTAGGTATGGTTACTTCATATACCATGGGCGGTCTGATCCATATTCTGCTCGTAATTGCTGTCATAGTGGTACTGGTACGCATCATTCAAGGGCGAAAGGTCATGTAGACCGCGAAATCCCGGCATCGAACAGTTCAGTTCAATTCAATAAAAAGGGCGCACCGCGATGCGCCCTTTTTCGCGTATCGGCTCAAAACGATATGTTGATACCCGCACCGTAGTACTCTGCCCGCACTAACACCAAGTCATCCGAGAAGGAATGGTGCAGCATCTGAACCAGATGGCACAAGACGGGTGGAAAATGGTTAATGTCGTCAAAGAGAGCGGTTATTATTATTTCTTCTGGGAAAGTTATTGATGGGGAGGCGGTCATGTCGAAAGCATTTACATTCACAATCAAGCATTACCCGGTAAATGATCTCCTGGCACTTGATTTACAAGATCACCTGGATAGCATGGCCAAATTGGGATGGGCACTGGTTAGCACCCAGCAGCTCATCAATGAGCATAGCGCCACTACCCCGCAGATGATATTTTTCTGGGGTAAGGATGAGGAAAGCTGAGGAGAGTCCGAATTGACATGATACGACATCATCAGGTCTCGAATCCTGATGGTTCCTCCCCGGCCGATTCGTCGGGTTTGCGCTCAAGTTCTGCAATGACCTGGGCACCAAGCAGCAGGATTACTGCAACGACCTCTATGCTGAGGAGGGCCACCACCGTTATGGCGATGGAACCGTAAATGACGTTTACCATGGATACGGCCGCGTAATACCAGATCAGCACCCGGCGGGTGATCTCCCATAAAACCGCTGCGGTTATCCCGCCGATGAGCGCATGACGAAACCTGACCCGCACCACGGGCATCACCAGATAGATGGAGGTGAGCATCAGCACCTCGCCAACTATCCCCAGGATATACAGTGCCACCCCGGCAGCGCCTCCAAGGTTCAAACTCCATCTGAAAATTGTCAAATGCCTGCTTTCCAGTGTCTCGATTGCACTCACAATAAACGATACCAGCACGATACCGAGCCCCATCAAAAAGATGTACACATAGGGAATGATTGCGGAGATGAGGACGTTGCGGCGCTTAATCCTGACCCGTTGAAAAAAGATCACCGACATGGCGTTCTCAAGCATGGAAAAGGCCAGGGAACTGAAAAACAGCATGACGAGAAAGCCGATGATACCGACCACTTTACGGTGCGCAAGGAATGCCCGCACCTGTTCGGTCAAAGTTGCCGCATAGCCGGGAATCACCATTTCCAGGTACGTTGACAAGGTGTGGATCAACTGCTGCTCTTCTATGAAATGCGTCAGCACAATGAGGGCGAGGATCGACATGGGCACAATTGACAACTGGGTATAATAGGCAAGAGCGCCGGACAACAAGAGCCCCTGGTTGCGTTTGAACCCGCGCAACACCCGCAGCAGGAAGCCGAAGAGACGAACCATGACCTGCCCTCTCATCGTTGCCACAGGATATGGGCGGCTTCCAGGGGAACCGCAATGCCTGGGCGGTGAGGTATCACACGCGCAGTATAGTCCGTGGCTGGTCGTGCCGCCTGTACCTGCGCGCAAAAGAGGTAGCCGTTTTCCGCGCCTACCAGTTTTGGGCCGCGCGTCATCTCCTTGCGCACAGGATCGCCGCCGTTGACTCCTTCGGCGTATAACTCGACCAGCACCGCATCCGGGTCGAGGCCGTTGAGATAGACCTGAACCTCGAATGTATGCTGAT
Organism: Deltaproteobacteria bacterium; assembly: GCA_021779135.1. Lineage (GTDB taxonomy): Bacteria > Desulfobacterota > Desulfuromonadia > Geobacterales > Pseudopelobacteraceae > CAIPTY01. The sequence goes on along the minus strand of JAJYBH010000173.1, from coordinate 1,409 downwards.
CCCCGTTCTTCGCAATCGTCACTTCGCCAAAGCGCAGATTGGCCCACCCCCGTTCCAGTGCGTGCTGCCATGCCACAACCTGCGCACCTGCTTCTCCCTTATCTGCCGCGCGCTCGTGGTAGGCAGCAGCGGCAGGGATATAGTAATGCTCCGTGTACTGGCGCACCGTGCGATTGCTGGAAAAGTGAGTCGTCAGGCGCGCCATGCTATTGCGTATGCGTGCCACCCAGGTTACAGGAATGCCGTTCCGGTCGCGGCTGTAATACTCGGGGATCACCTCATTTTCAAGGAGCGCGTAGAGCGCCTCGGCTTCGGCAGCATCCCAGGCCGGGTCGCTGTCGTGCTCCTTTCCGTCACCCAGCGCCCACCCCACTTCAGGCGTGTAGGCTTCAGCCCACCAGCCATCCAGCTCCGACAGGTTGATCCCGCCATTGACGAGCACCTTCATGCCGCTTGTGCCGCACGCCTCCCATGGTCGGCGTGGTGTGTTGATCCAGACATCCACTCCTTGAACAAGACGTTCGGTCAACAGCATATCGTAGTCGCTCAGGAAGACCACGTGCTTGCACGCTTCGGGGCGCCGGACAAAACGCACCCATTCCTGAATCATGGCCTGTCCCGCCTGGTCAGCCGGGTGGGCCTTGCCGGCAATGATGAGCTGCACCGGGCGCTCCGGATCGGTGAGGATGCGCAGAAGCCTCTCGGGGTCGTGCAACAGCAGGTTCGGTCTCTTGTAGGTTGCAAAGCGGCGCGCGAACCCCAGCGTCAATGCGTTGGCATCAAAAATGTGCTGCGCGCTCCCGATCTCCCCGGGTGTTGCGCCTGAGGCGGCAAGTTGCCTGGAAAGCCGCTCGCGGACGTAGCCAACGAGGGACTTGCGGGCGTCAGCGCGGAGTTGCCAGAGCTTGTCGTCAGGAGCACAGATGATCTTCCCCCCCAGGATTTCCGTCATTCCCAGCCAGCGTTCCTTGCCACAGTAGTCAGTCCAGAGGGCATCGGCCTCTGCCGAATCCCAGCTCGGCATATGGACGCCGTTGGTCACATGCCCCACCGGCACCTCGATCTCCGGCCAGTGCGGGAAGAGAGACTGAAAGATGCCCCGGCTCACCTTTCCATGCAGACGGCTCACCCCGTTGACCGCTCCGCTCCCACGTATGGCCAGGTATGCCATATTGAAATCTTCCGTGGGATCGACCGGATTAAGGCGGCCGAGGGCCAGCAGATCGAGGGGCGGGATGCCGAGACTGTTCCGGGCATAATCACCGAGGTAATGCTCGATGATGTGCGGGTCGAAACGATCAAACCCGGCGGCCACCGGCGTATGGGTGGTGAAAAGGTTACCCGCCCGTGTTACGGCCAGCGCGACTTCGAAAGGTTGCCCTGTCTCTTCCATAAAGCTGCGCGCCCGT
>JAJYBH010000057.1:19043-21264 GCA_021779135.1 Deltaproteobacteria bacterium | reverse complement strand
CCCTGTCCTGAATGCCGTTAAATAACGTATTGCAGTACTAGCTTATAGTGGTAACGCTGATGGTAACATTCTGTATTTACAGCATTTAATAACCGAGTTTCTATTCATCCTCTTTGTTTACTAAACGTCAAATAGCAAATATCCATCCCCTGCCAGATGAATGCATTTCTATACTTCAAGGAGTTTGCCATGGAACTATCACGCTATCTGAAGGCTTATCCCTGTCGAGACAAACCGGGTCGGGTGCTGCTGTTGGCCACCCGACGCTGCGCGGTGTTGGAATGTTCAGATCTGCTGTGGGAGAAGGCCTGTAGCGGCTACGACCTGACGGACAAGGAACAGGCTACCCTGCTGCGCCTGGGGGTGCTGGTGCCGGACCGCGATGCTGAACGAGAGGATATGCGCGAACTCTTTGTTGAGATCAACCAAAAGAGCCGCCATCTGGCCGTGTTGGCAACCTTGACACTGGAGTGCAATCTGGCCTGCCCCTACTGCTTCGAGGATCCCTTCCGAGGGCGTTTCACGATGTCACCAGGGACCGCTGACCTGCTGGTGCAGCGGACAACTGAGCGTATGGCCGGTGGCTTGGATGTGACGGTGGATTTCTATGGCGGCGAAGCACTGATGGCGTTGCCGCTTTTGAAAAGTATCGCAACACGCCTTGGCGTTTCCGCGCGGGAACAGGGTGTGAAGTTCGCCTTCAATATCTTCAGTAACGGCACGCTGCTGACCCGCAGTATCGTCCAGGAACTGCTCCCGCTGGGAATGGCGGCGGTGCGCCTGACCATCGACGGCCCGCCCGACATCCACGACACACAGCGCCCCTTCGTCTCCAGACGTGGAAGCTTTGAAACGATTGTGTCCAACCTCGCTGAAATCCACCAACTGGTGCAGATCGATCTGGGTGGCAACTATACCCGTGACAATTACCGCCGTTTCCCAGAACTGCTGGATTATCTGCTTGCCGCGGGTATCGCTCCGCGACAATTCAAGGCGGTGGTTTTCTCGCCGGTCATGCCCAAATCGGACGGTAGCGTTTCCGGCGATTTCGGCACAGCCTGCGCCTGCAACTACGAACCCTGGATGTCCGAAGCCAACCTCTTTCTGCGTGAGGAGACCCGAAAACGCGGTTTCCCTGTCCCCAAGCTGAAGTCAGCCGCCTGCATGATCGAGTTCAAAAACGACCTGGTGGTGGGCTACGACGGCGGCCTCTACAAATGTCCGGTATTCATGGGGCAGGAGGAGTTGCGGGTCGGGAGCCTGGCCGACGGGGTCGCCGATTACCGCCAGTCCCATAACCTGGATCTCTGGAAAAACGACGAATGCCTGGAGTGCGCCTATCTGCCGCTCTGTTTCGGCGGCTGCCGCTTCTTCCGCCGGCTTAAAACCGGCAGCATCGACGGCGTCGATTGCCGCCGGGCCATGCTGGATGCCTCGCTGGAGGCGATTGTGCGGCAGGATCTGGGAGTGGGCCGTACGGATAACATATATAAACTACAGGCTGACCTGCTGGAGGAACTCCAGGCTTTTCAACCGCCGCCCGGTGTGGGCGATCAGGGCCTCATCCAGCAGGCAGCCGGCCTGCTGCAGGGTTTCCGGCGAAAAACTGATCTGTCCGAAGATGCCGGTCTTGAGGCAGGCCGTCAGGGTCTTGAGCGTAGCCGATGCAAGCGGTCGTCCGCCGGCGCAGCAGAAACGGCAGACCGCCTCGCCGTCATCCTGCAGCCAGGCGCCGGCGTCTCCCAATGGGGAGTCACAGCGGGAGCAGGTTTCCAGTGAGGGGCGGTAGCCGAGGATGTTCAGCAGATTGACTTCGAAGAAACGGCGGTCGCCTTCGGCCGCCGTTTCCGTTTCCAGACGGTCCAGGTAGGCTGCCAGCAGGCGGTAGAGGCGCGGGACGGGGTGCCCTTCGGGGGTGATGACATCCACCAGTTCGCAGGCGTAGAGGGCGTGGGAAATGCGCTCCAGACCGGTCCGGATGGCGGGGTAGATGTTGATGATATCGGCCTGCTGCAGGCTGGATAGCCCCCCCTTGACCCGCGCCTGGGCAATGATGCGCGCGAACGGCTCCAGGGCCGGTCCGAAGCGCTTGCGGCTCTTGCGCGCGCCACGGGCAAAGGCCTTCAGCCGGCCATGTTCCAGCGTGAACAGCGATACGATGCGGTCGCTGTCGCCGTAATCAAGGGTGGAGAGGACAAAGGCCTGGAGTTTTTCCGGATGC
>JAJYBH010000057.1:0-19033 GCA_021779135.1 Deltaproteobacteria bacterium | reverse complement strand
ATGGAGTCAGTGTGCCTCGCTCCAGTTGGCGCCATGGCTGATATCCACCTTGAGCGGCACCCGCAGCTCCACGGCCCGTGACATCTCCTCCTCGACCAGCAGTTCCATTCGCAGCAGTTCCTCTTCCGGCACCTCGAAGACCAGTTCATCATGGACCTGCATGATCAGGCGGCTTTGCAGGCTTTCGGCGCGAATCCGCGCATCCACCCGGATCATGGCGCTCTTGATGATGTCGGCCGCCGACCCCTGGATCGGGTAGTTGATGGCGTTGCGCCGGGCAAAGGCCAGGACGTTGCCGTTGCTGCTGTGGATGTCGGGTATCGGCAGCCGGCGGCCGAGGATGGTGGTGACAAAGCCATCTGCCTCGGCCTGGCTGATGCAGCTGTCGAGGAAGCTGATGGCCCCGCTGTGGCGTTCCTTGTAGGCGCCGATGAACTCCTCGGCGGTCTTGCGGGCGGTGCCCAGCTGCTTTGCCAGGCTGAAGGCGCCCTGGCCGTAGATGATGCCGAAATTGATGGTCTTGGCCTGGCGGCGCATCTCGGGCGTGACCATTTCGGGGAACAGGCCGAAGACTTCGGCGGCGGTGCGGGTATGGATGTCCTCGTCGTGCGCAAAGGCGTGGCAGAAGACCTGGTCGCCCGACAGGTGCGCCAGTACGCGCAGCTCGATCTGGGAATAGTCGGCCGAAAGGATGACGTGTCCCGGCGGTGCGATGAAGGCGTGGCGGATCAGGCGCCCTTCGTCGCTGCGGATGGGGATGTTCTGCAGATTGGGGTCGGATGACGAAAGCCGGCCGGTGGCGGTGACCGTCTGGTTGTAGGAGGTGTGCACCCGGCCGGTGCGGGGATTTACCAGGCGGGGCAGGGCGTCACTGTAGGTGGACTTCAGTTTGGCGACCCCGCGGTAGTCCAGGATCAATCGCACAATCTCGTGCTCCTCGGCCAGTGCGGAGAGGACCTCGTTGTCCGTTGAGAAGCCGGTCTTGCCCTTGGTCTTCTTGCCGCTCTGCAGGCCCATGCGCTCGAAGAGCACCTCACCCATCTGCTTGGGCGAGTTCAGGTTGAAGGGGCCATTGGCCAGCTCAAAGATGCGCCCCTCCAGTTCCGACAGCCGTGCAGTGAAATCTTTCGAAAGCCCGGCCAGCAACTGGCTGTCCAGCAGTACCCCGTAATGTTCCATGCCGCCCAGAATTGAAACCAGTGGCATCTCGATCTCATAAAAGAGGCTCGCCATCCCCAGCTCCGTCAGTTGCGGCTCGAACCTGTTGTGCAGCAGCCAGGTGGCGTCAGCATCTTCGCAGGCATAGGTTGCGGCAGCCGCTATCTCCACGTGGGAAAAGTTTATCTGTTCCTTGCCACTGCCGGCGACCTCACTGTAGCTGATCATTTTATGGTTGAGGAGATCCTGGGACAATGCGTCCAGTCCATGGCTCTGGCGGGCAGGGTTGATGCAGTAGGAGGCCAGCATGGTGTCAAACCAGATACCGGCCAGCTGAATGCCGCTGCTGGCAAGTACCTGCATGTCGAACTTGATATTCTGGCCGACCTTGTGCAGGTTTGGATTCTCCAGCAGCGGACGCAGGCGTTCCAGCACGGTATCGCGAGGGAGTTGATTGGGCTGGAGGATGGTTCTGTCATTGCTTGATATCGTCACCGCCGAGGAGAAGAGCGGTCCCTGATCACCGGTCGATGGGGCTGAGCAGGCGGGCGTCACATGCCCCACCGGCACATAGAAAGCCTCATGCTCCCTGAACGAGAATGACAGTCCGACAATCTCGGCCAGAAGCGTGTCGAGGCTGGTTGTCTCAAGGTCGAAGGCAAATTTCCCCAAGCGCTCCAGATCTGATGCCAGTGTTTCGAGTTGCCCCATGGTCGTGATGGTATGGTAGTTGTCCGTCGACAGGGTGGCCGTGGAGGTCAGCTCCTTGATCAGCGTGGTGAAGCCGAATTTCTTGAAGAAGGCATTCAGGGCAGGGATGTCGGGTTCGCTGGCCTGCAGTTCGTTGGCGCTGACCTCCAGGGGGACATTCAGTTCGATGGTGGCCAGTTGACGCGAAAGCAGGGCCTGCTCGCGGAACTCGCGCAGCTTTTCGCCGATCTTGCCCTTGACCTCGCCTGACCGCTCCAGCAATTGTTCCAGGGAGCCGAACTCCTGAATAAGTTTGATGGCGGTTTTCTCTCCGATGCCCGGCACGCCCGGGATGTTGTCGGAGCTGTCTCCCGCCAGGCCGAGGATGTCGGGCACCAGCTCCGGTCCCACCCCGAAGCGCTCGATGACCTCGGCAATGCCGGATGCCTTGCCTTTCATGGTATCCAGCAGCGTTACCCGGTCGTTGACGATCTGCATCAGGTCCTTGTCGCCGGTGACCACCACCACGCGGCCTCCGTCTGCGCTGTGCCGTGCGGCCAGTGCCCCGATGATGTCATCGGCCTCGTATCCGGCAAGCTCCAGGGCCGGAATGTTGAAGGCGCGCACCACCTCACGGATCGGCCCCACCTGGGCGCGCAGGTCGTCGGGCATGGCGGCCCGGTTGGCCTTGTATTCGGGGTAGAGGCCGGTACGGAAGGTGACGCGTCCCACGTCGAACACCACGGCAACGTGTCGCGGTTGCTGGTCTTTGAGCAGCTTGAGCAGCATCTGGATGAAGCCGTAGATGGCGTTGGTAGGGTGCCCGGAAGGGGATGACAGATGGCGGATGGCGTAGTAGGCCCGGTAGATATAGGAGGAGCCGTCAACCAGGTAGAGGGTGTTGTCGTCACTCATGGGCCGCCTCTGTGCTTTCCCGGGTAAAGAGGACAAAGGCCATCGATGGTCGGCGGCTGGACTCGCGCATGGAGAATTGCAGGCCGTCAAAGACCCAGCCCTTGGCGGTCCATTCGTTGAGCGCATCCTCGATGGTGTCCTCGGTCACGGTTCCCAGTTCGATAACTTTATAGGTCAACACATCAACCTCCCGAAATTAAAAGTAAATTGTAATTTGATTTTTGTGGCCGCGTGCGGCAGGCATTCAGCAGTGATTACGGAAACGGTTTGGCCGGCGCATCCATCCTGGCGGGCAGGTTCTTCCGATAGTAGCCAATGCCGGTCTGCTCTTCAAGAATAAACGAAAAAAGGCGGCTCAAGGCCGCCTTTCTCTCTGGATATGCCGTGTTACAGACTATTTCTGGAAGCCGAGTTTGGAAGAGATCTCTTCCGAAGCCCTCTTTACAAGGGGGATGAGCTCATTTTCCACGCGCTCATCAGGAAAGCGCATGGATGGGCCGGAGATGCTGACCGCGCCGATGATCCGGCGGGTGTAATCCCGGATCGGGGCGCTGACGCACCTGACCCCGATGTCCAGCTCTTCGTTGTCGAGGGCGTAGCCCTGTTCGGCAATGACCTTGAGCTGTTTCTTGAGAATATCCCGATCGGTGATGGTATTGGCGGTATAGCGCTTGAGCTCTTTGGTAGGGAGATAGTTTTCCAGTTCCTCGTCGCTCATGTAGGCGATCTGGACCTTGCCGGCGGCGGTGCAGTAGGCCGGCAGACGCGACCCGACCCGCGGAACGACCCGCACGGTCATGTCGGTTTCCACCGCATCCAGGTAGATGATGTTGAACTCTTTAAGGATTGCCACATAGGTGGTCTCGTTGCATTCCTTTACCAAGGCCTCCAGAACGGGTTTGGATTGGCGCAGGAGACCCATCTGCCGGATAAAGGTCTGGCCAAGTTCAAGTGTTTTCAGGCCGAGGCGGTAGTTTTCCGTCACCTTGTTCTGCTCGATATAGCCGCGTGACTCCAGTGTGGCCAATAGCCTGAAGACGTTGTTTTTGTGCAGTTTGAGCCGCTTACTGAGTTCAGTGACCCCCAGTTCGTCGATTTCATCGTGGAATTGCTCCAGAAGATCGAGGGCGTGCGACACCGCCTGGATGAGATATTCGGATTTTTCTTTTTTTGCCATGGCAGTTTTCCCTGTTATAAAAGTGTAATAAAAATAGTTTAGCTAATGTATTTGAATATAAGATAAAATTCTCTATATTCTGGAAATAGTCCTTATTTACAGAAATATCTAAAAGTCTATAATATTGTTTTATAATTGTCAAGAATGAAAAAATGCATTATATTAAAAAACAAGTGTTTTTCGGAACCAGGCGGATATGCGACACGGGCCGGCGGAAGATAGGTGGTAGTCATGCTGAATCTCAGAAAGAAGATACTGGTAGCCATTGATGGATCGCCGCAGTCGGACAAGGCCGCCGAGGAGGCGGTCAGGATGGCCTCAAGCAGCCAGAGCCAATTCAAGAGCCGCGTATATGCCATGCTGGTTCTGCCCAATGCCCCGACTTCGACGTATACGGACTTTGTACCGACGGCACCGCTGACCGAATCGAAGAAGTGGGATGATTTGCGACAGCGAATCTTTTATGTGATCGAGAAATGCGCGATGGAAAATGATGTTCCACTTGAAATGATTGTCGAGTATGGTGAACCGGCAGATAAGCTGATCGAATTTGCCAAGCGCGAACAGGTGGACGTAATTGTCATCGGCAGCTCGGGCAAAGGCTTCATTCAGCGCAGGATCAAGGGGAGCGTGTCGCATCGGGTTGCCAGCGATGCCCATTGCTCGGTCTATATAGTTCGGGGCTGATGGCGGATTGATCTTTCGAGGGTGCGCCGCAGTCTAAAAAATGAAAATCTCTGAAAGGTGTCACCTGTGTTTCGCTCACTTTGTAGTTTTTTCGTCGCCTCGGCGATTGTACTCATCTTTTTCCTGCCCGCCCGCTGTGCCGAGTCCTTCCGCGTCCCAATCCTGCTCTATCATCGCTTCGGCGCTACCGTGGTTGACGGTATGACCATCACAACCCCGGTGTTCGAATCTCACATGAAGTACCTCCACGACAATGGTTACACGGTGATCCCGCTGCGGCAGCTGGTTGACCATTACCGTGGCAAGGCACCGGCACCGAAGCCGAAGTCGGTGGTCATTGTCGAGGATGACGCACATAAATCCGTTTACAGCGACATGCTGCCGATCATCAGAAGATACGGCTATCCCGTCACCATATTTACCTATCCTTCCGCCATTTCCAACGCCAAATATGCCCTGACCTGGGATCAACTGCGGGAGTTGAAGAAGACCGGTTTGTTTGACGTCCAGTCACATACCTACTGGCACCCCAATTTCAAGCGAGATCGAAAGAAACTTTCCGGGCCGGCGTTTGAGCAACTTGTCGTGACCCAGTTGCGCAAGTCCAAGGCCCGCCTTGAAACCGAGCTGGGAGGGCATGTTGACATGCTGGCCTGGCCATTTGGCATCTACGATGATTACCTGATTGGCAAAGCCGCTGAAGCCGGCTATGTAGCGACCTTTACCATTGAACGGCGCCATGCGACTTCCGCTGACCAGGTCATGAAGCTGCCCCGCTACCTGATGGTGAATGACGATAGCGGCAAGGCCTTTGCGCGGTTGCTGGAAGGTAACGCCATCAAGCGCAATGTCGTTTACTGAATGACCGAAGAAAACCCCAAAAAACACCCCTGCCCCGACTGCAGCCATTGTCAATTCTGCTCTGATGAGCGTTGCCGGCTGTGCCTGAAAACATCAGGCTGCTGCCGGCGCAGGAAATTGTCCATCTCCGGGCAAATCACCCTCTACAACTCGTTGAATCCCCCCCCATCCACACCAGCGGACAAGAAGGACTGACGCACCACCATTATTCATAGCCCTGGCCAGTCGCCGGGACCGGCTGCCAGTTTAGGTGGCAGTGTTTTCGAGTAACGAGCGAAACAATCTGCTTGTCGAGACTCCGGCAAATGTCATTCGTTTAATAAAACGAACGTTAGATTGATTGTCCTCTCATGGATGTTAACTGGCACCCCTATTGCATATAAAAAATCATATACATTAATAACCAACTACTGAAATGGTGAGATGATGTGTCATGGCTAGTGATTTATCAGCAGGTTACCAACTTCGCGAGGAGGTGAACAGCGTAAACCCCTACGTTAATTGACGGATGTTCAGTGAAAAAGGCAGCGCCTTCTGTACGCAGCAAAAAAACCACATGGAATGAGGAGGTAACAATGAAAAGGTTGGTGATGAAGCTTGTATTGTCAACGCTGGTTGCGGGAATGTCCCTTCCCCTGGCAGCACAGGCGGCGGACGATGATCTGCAGATGAAGATCGACAAGCTGACCAAGGAAGTGCAGGACTTAAAAGGGTCGGTGCAGAGGGTCGAGGGCAAGTCGCTCGGCAAATGGCTGACCATCGGCGGCGATTATCGCTTCAGGGTTGATAGTCTCTATGGAGAGACCGTGGGCTATACCAGCGCTCCGGCGTTTATGGGCGCATTGCAGAGAGACCCCAATACGATGGGCTTCTTTGCCACTCCTGCTGCCCAGGGTATGCTGAGTTCCACGGCGTATGGCGCAGTAGCGGGTCTTACGCCTCAAGCAATGATGGGGAATTTTGTGAACTATATGGCAAATACTCCGGGAAATCCGTTTTTCGGAGATCCGGCCGGAGCAGGCGCATATCTGCAAGGTCTCGGCGGCGGTGCTTTTGTACAAGCATTCAAGCCCAAAAACCAGACCCTCTATACCAACAAGTTCGGTCTTGATCTGGGTATCAAGGCAACCCAGGACGTAACTGTCCACGCCAAGCTGGATATGTACAAGGCCTTTGGTTCACAGACCGATGCCACGACGATGAACGGTTACTTCGCTGATCGCGTCGGCGTGTTTGATGGCACCCTCAGTCATGTCCCGTCCGATAGCCTATTGAATGTCGACCGTGCCTATGCCACCTGGAGCAACATCGCCGATCAGCCGCTCTGGTTTTCGGTCGGTCGTCGTCCGTCCACCAATGGCGCTCCCAGCAATCTGCGTCTGAACAACGAGCGTCCCGGCAATGGCGGCACACCCGCCCTGCTGGTTGACTATGCCTTTGACGGTATGACCATCGGCTATGCCCCGGACATCGACATGCTGCCGGGCGCCTATGCCAAGGTATGTTACGGCCGTGGTTTTGACAGCGGCCTCAAGACGCCGACCAACAGCATCAAGGATACGGATATGCTCGGGGTAGCGGTTCTCCCGATCGACACCGATCCGCTGCGCGTGTGGCTGCAATGGAACCGCGGCTTCGATATCTTTGACTTCCCCGAAATGAATAACACGATCTTCGGCAATACCAGGCCGACTGTCAATCTCGGCAGCATCGACTGGTACGGTGCCGGCGCCATGAGCACCCTCAAGGATATCGGCCCGGGCAAGCTGAACTTCTTCACGGACTTTGGCCTGAGTGTTACCCACCCCAGTGACAATGTCTCGGCCGCCGCCGGTTTCCAGGGTCTTATGACCGGCGGATTCCTGGCCCCCGAGGCGCCCAAGGAAAAAACCGGCTGGGCAGTCTACGCCGGAGTTCGTTATGACCTGCCATCAAAAACAAAGATCGGCTTCGAGTTCAACCACGGCTCTAAAAACTGGATTACCTTTGCTCCGGCGGCAGACGACATGTGGACCAGCAAGGTCGGTGTGCGTGGTAATGTCTATGAGCCCTATGTCATCCAGGAACTCAACCTGAAGCCTATTTCCAGCTATTTTGCCAAGGCCTTCTTCAAGATCGGCTACCAGTACTATGATTTTGAGTACACCGGCAGCAACAACTGGGTTGGAGCTCCCCAGAAGATCTCCTCAATCCAGCCTTCGGACCTGATGTTGATGACCCCCGTGAAATCAGCGCATGATATCTACGGTACTTTTGAAGTCAAGTTCTAGCATGTCTCGCTTCCCGGGCAGGCGCCTGCCTGCCCGGGATAATTTAAAAGAGGTTGTTGGGTCGTGTATTACCCCCTGGCGGAAGTATCCTGCCAGTACAAAAACGAAAAGGAGTCAGTCATGAGAAAGTTGGTTTCAGTAGTAATGTTGGTGGCAATGATGGTTGTTTCACTAGGATCCTTTGTGCGCACTGCCAGCGCGGAAGATGTCAAGATAACCGGCGTTATCACCAAGATTGAAATAGCCGCCGATCAGAAGTCAGCCGTTGCCGTGTTGAAGGTCAATGATTCAGGAGAATTAGTCTCCATTATTATTACCGATGATCTGACCCTTGACAAATTCAAGGATCACCGGATTGTGGTAGGGGACGAAATTCGCACCAAATTTGAAAAAAATGGCGATAAAAATACCAGCAAGTTCTTCAAGAAAACCGCCGGCTGCTGACCCTGATCGACCTTCGAGGAGGGGCTCTCAACATGAAATCGCAATCAGTTCATTCGCTGCTGTTGGCTCTGGCGGTAGCGGGAATATCCGCTTCCGTGGCCGTTACCTCCTTTGCAGGCCAGGCTGACCCGACGATTGCCGGGGCATGCGCCAACTGCCACAAGGCTGAGGCGGGCGTATTGCTGGGCACGTTCGACAATGTTGCTTTCAAGGCCAAGACCATTCAGGTCAAGATCGATGACGCCACGGAGTTGGTCAGGTTCGACGAGGACGAGATCAAGGTCATAAACGGCGCCGGCACGAGTGGTGACGGTGAATTGCTCAAGGAGCACAAGATCCGCAATGGCCGCGAGATACGGATTACGTATGTCGAGAAGGATGGTGTTAAAGACGCGCTCAGTCTGATGGAAAAACCACCGGTTAAAATTCCGGCGGACATGGTGATGACCACTGCCGATCTTGAGACGCTGGTTGCCCGGGGGCCGGAAAAAGGAAAGTATTTTCTGTATGATTCACGCCCGCTGCCCCGTTTTCAGGAAGGGGCCATTCCGACAGCCGTAAACCTTCCCTTCCCGGACTTTGACACACTGGCCGGGAAGCTGCTCCCCAGGGACAAGGATGCACTGCTTGTCTTCTATTGCGCCGGCCCAACCTGCTATACGAGCGCCGGATCAGCATACCAGGCCAGGAAACTCGGCTACACCAGGGTCAAGGTGTACAGGGATGGCATGTCGGCCTGGTCGGCAACGAATTATGGCGTTCTCTCCGCCCGGTTCCTGAAGGAAGCCTGGATTGACAAGGGGATCCCCTGCGTTTTGTTGGATGCGCGTCCGGCCAGCGTGGCCGCAAAAGGTTTTATCAAAGGCGCTGTTGCATTTCCGGCTGCAAAAGCGGCCAAACTGATCAGGAAATTGCCGCCAAAGGATGCCAAAGCTCCGATTGTCATCTATGACGGCAAGGATGGCAAGCAGGCTGCCAAGGTTGCCAGGGGACTGCTCAAGACCGGTTATGGCGAGGTCATGGTGTTGAGCGACGGGTTTGCTGCCTGGCAGGCAGCCAGATACGAGGTGGCAACCGGAAAGATTGCCACGCAGGCAAGCTATCTACCCAAACCGAAACCGGGTGAAATCAACCTGGACGAATTCAAAAAATACGCCGCCAAGCTTCCGGCTGATGTCATGATTATCGATGTACGCAATGCGAAAGAGGCCAAGGACGGCATGCTCAGAACCGCCAAGCTGATTCCGTTTGAAGAACTCAGGAATCGTTTGGCAGAGATACCCAAGGACAAGTTGATTGTCACCCAATGTTCCACCGGGGTACGGGCCGAGATGGCCTATCATGCCCTGAAACAGCTTGGTTATGTGAAAGTCGGATTTGTGAATGCCAGGATAGATTTCGAGAAGAATGGCACGTACAACATCACGAAGGAGTAACGCCATTTTGCGCAGCATCCCCGTCAAATGACAGGGAACGGGCGAAACCCCGATGCCGATTTTCTAAAAACTTTTTATTTATCAACAACAATTCGAATATCAATATAATTGGAACAAGCATTGCAAAGACGTGGATACATACTACGGTAGCGGGTATGAATATGTCTCTCGTCGAAAGGAATTGAACATGTCTGGAAGAATTGTAGCGATCATGTTGGGTTGCGCTTTACTGGCAACAACAGTTCAGGCCAAGGAGCATCCGGGGAAAGAACAGATTCTCAAAGAGGGATACCATGGGCCGAAAACCTGTGAAGAATGCCATCCCGGCACGGCCAAGGAGTTTCTTAAAACGGTGCATTGGAAGCACGCCTCGAAGGTTGATAATGTCGATAATCTTGACCCCAACAAAGAATACGGCATGAAAAACCGTATTTATACGATGTGCAACGGCAACGATATCGTCAATAACCTGAAGGAAGTACCACCAAACGCGCTGGGCAAGACCAAGTTTGTCGGCTGCAATACCTGCCATCCGGGTGATCACACCATTGACGTGGGAAGCAGCGGACCCGAAGCGGAACAGTCGATTGACTGTCTGATATGCCATTCTTCCAAGTATGACTACAGTAAAAGAAAAGCGGTTAAGGATAAAAGCGGCAGGGTTATCATGACGCAGGACCGCAGCACCGAGGCGGCTGCCAATATCGGCCGGCCCGGCATCAAGAATTGCATGATATGCCACGAGGGCGCCGGTGGAGGGGCCTTGATCAAACGTGGCTTCTCCATGGCCAAGAATGACGAGGTTCATGTAACAAAGGGCATAATCTGCGTTGACTGTCACCAGGTGAAGAATCACAAGTTTCCCACCGGCCGCGATCCCAACAACTGGGCCAGTGACGGTATCTACATGACCTGTGTCGGTGAGTGTCACAGCGATAAACCGCATAAGGATGCCGACTATAACCGGCATACCGCCAAGATCGCCTGTCAGACCTGCCATATCCCCAGAACCGGTGGTGCCTTTTCCAAGGATTTCACCAAATGGGAGAAACAGGACAATGGTTTTTATGAGCCGTCAACCCTGAAGCGGGAAGTGAATCAAACCACTCCGGTCTATGCCTGGTATAACCTGACCGTCAGCAACACCCCGCACTTTATTGGTCCCAAGGGGAGCCGCACCGATGGCAAGAGCAAGATCTACCCCTTCAAGATTTTCCAGGGTAAGGCCTATTTCAACAAGTTGGATGGTCAGTTGATGTCAATGGACTTCGCGCCGCCGATCGCAAACGGCGATTCCCTCGCGGGTGTAGCTTCCGCCGCCAAGATTCTCGGGATCAAGAAATATGAAGCGGTGCCGGGATGGCAGACGATCTATTTTGCGAGCAGTCATCAGGTTGCGCCCAAAGGCAAGGCCCTGACCTGCTCCAACTGTCATGCTATCAATGGTGTGCTTAAATTTGAAGAACTGGGGTACAACGCCAGGGAAATCGAGAAACTTACCAATCCTGATCTCTATTTTGAAAAGGTGCTCAAGATTCAGCAGGAAAATGAGTAGATCATGAATACGGAGCAGATGAGTTGAGAGAAGGGGCGTGAATATTTCACGCCCCTTTTTTTGTATCCAACTATATGAATAATTGAGAAACACCTGTTGCAAAGATCTACCAACGTCCCGAACTTTACCGGAGGCAAACGTGACGACAAAATTCTCTCGAAGAACTTTTCTGAAGGTTTCAGGCGTGGCAACGGCCGGTGCGACAGTGGCTGCATCGATGCCGGAAAAGTTTCTTTCCTGGGCCGAAGAATCGGGTCAGAAGGAGTTGCGGAAGATCCCGACCTTCTGTGAGCTCTGTTTCTGGAACTGCGGCCTGATCGCCAAGGTTGAGAACAACAAGGTGGTGAAAATAGACGGGAATCCCCTCAGTCTGCGGGGGCGCGGTAGGCTGTGCGGCAGGGGCAACGCCGCCTTGGGGGCGCTGTATGATCCGGATCGTCTCAAATATCCGATGATCAACACCGGCAAGCGCGGCGAGCCGGTCTGGAAGCGCGCTAGCTGGGATGAGGCGCTGGGGGTGATTGCCCGAAAAATGAAAGCAATCAGCGACAAGTACGGGCCGGAATCCATTGCGCTGATCTATCACGGCACCGGCGCGGCCTTCTGGAAACACCTGCTGCACGCTCATGGCAGCACGCTGGCGGCGGCGCCTTCCTTTGCCCAGTGCCGGGGACCGCGCGATATCGGTTTCGTCCTGACCTTCGGCGCGGATGTAGGGTCGCCGGAATATTACGATTTCAGCAAAAGCAAGTACATCGTCCTGCTCGGTTCGCACCTGGGAGAGAATGCCCACAACAGTCAGGTGCAGGATATTGTCAGGGGCTATTCCGAAGGGGCAAAACTGACGGTAGTCGATCCACGTCTTTCCAACATCGCATCGAAGGCCGACCGCTGGTTGCCGATCAGACCGGCCACCGACCTGGCGCTGCTGCTGGCCTGGATCAGGATCATCATCGAGGAAGGGCTGTACGACAAGGAATATGTCGCCACGTATGCCACCGGATTTGATGAACTGCGTGCCGCAGTCCAGCAGTACACACCCGAATGGGCCGAGACCGAAACCTCCATTGCCAGCGATGAGATCGTCAAGGTGGCCCGGGAACTGGGGCAATTCGCCCCGAACGTCTGCATCGGCGCCGGTCGTTACTCCACCTGGTATGGCGATGACACCCAGCGCCTGCGGGCTGTTGCCATCCTGAACGCACTCCTGGGCAGCTGGGGCCGCGAAGGCGGATATTTCTTCCCCACGGGAGCAAGCGTCCCGGAGTATCCGGGGTTGCCCGCCTATCCCGAGCATGTCGAAGCGGCCAAGCTGGATGCCGCCTACCCATTTGCGCTGCTGCCGACCACTACCTCCATCACGCAGGCCACGATTACCGGTCAGCCCCGCACGATCAAGGCCTGGTTCGTGTACGGTTCGAACCTGATGAAAACCATGCCGGACAAGCAGGAGACCATCAAGGCCATCCGGAACCTGGACCTGATGGTGACCATCGACACCATGCCGATGGACATCGTCAACTATTCCGATGTTGTGCTGCCGGAATGCACCTACATGGAGCGTTACGACAACATCAACATCGGTAAGTTCAAGGGTGCGGCCGAAATCGCCCTGCGACAGCCGACGGTCGAGCCGCTGTGGGAATCAAAGCCGTCCTGGTGGATCACCAAGGAACTGGGTAGCAAGCTTGGGCTGGCAGCTTACTTTCCCTGGAAGGACGGCGAGGAGTACCTTGCCAGGCGTTGCCAGGCAGGTGGCCTCGACTTCGCCCAGTTGAAGCGCGATGGCGTGATCATCAAGAAGGGCGGCGCGCCCTATATCACCGTCGATAATCAGCCTGAATTCGGCACGCCGTCCGGCAAGATCGAACTCTATTCCAAACAATTGGAAGAGAATGGGTTCGACCCGGTACCAAAATACACCCGGCATGCGACTCCACCGGCCGGCCATTTCCGGCTGCTGTTCGGCCGGACGCCGCTGCACACCTTCTCCCGCACCACCAACAACTTCATGCTGACCGACCTGCAGAAGGAAAATGCCCTCTGGATCAACGCAAAAAAGGGGCAGGAGCTGGGATTGAATAACGGTGACTATGTATCGCTGGTCAATCAGGACGGTGTTATTGCAAATGGCCGGATCAAGATCAAGCTGACCCAGCGTCTGCGGGATGATGCCGTCTACATGAACCACGGCTTCGGTGTGCATGCCAAGGGGATGTCGCGCGCCAATGGGCAGGGGATTGCCGATGATGATCTGCTCACAAAGCCCGCCATTGATCCGATCATGGGTGGAACCGCCATGCGCGGTAATTTTGTCAAGATCGTGAAGGGGGCCTGATATGCAATTATTCGGAGTTCTCGTTCCTGAAAAGGAACAGCTTGTCGCCACGCTGATCGATGTAGCCAAAGGGAGGGCCGGCTTTTCATTATACGCATCACTGTTCGGCCTGCTGATCGGATTCTATGCCATCGCCACCATCTTCATCCTCGGACACGGCCATACGACCAACACCTCCAATCTGGTTCCCTGGGGGCTGCAGATTTCCACCTATGTCTATTTTGCGCTGCTCAGCACCGGCTGCACCTTCGTCAATTTCTTCGGCCACGTGTTCTTTGAGAAACAGTACAAGCCGTTTGCTTCGCGGATCATTTTTGTCGGCATCGTAACAGCCGTGGCGGCCTTTTTCTCCCTGGCAACCGAGATGGGGCACGTCGAGCGGATGTACAACTACCTGCTGTCGCCCAACCCGAAGTCTCCCATGTTCTGGATGGCCATCTGGTATACCACCTACCTGATCGTCATTACGTGGGAATACATAAACATCCAGACCAACAGGCACTCCAACCGGGTCATGTGGGGGGCATTCTTTGTCGCCATCTTCACCCACAGCACCCTGGGAAGCCTGCTTGGCTCGGTCAGCTCGCGTGTCTACTACTACAGCGCGCTGATGCCGATCTATTTCCTGTTCATCGCCTTTCTGACCGGTTGCTCGCTGACGACGATCATTGCCGCCATGACGGTGAAGCAGAAGAAGCTGGACGCGAATTACCATCTGCACCCGTTTGTGACCCTGCTCAAGGTCGGATTGGGGTTGGCGCTGCTGATAACGTTCTGGCGCTTGATGATAGGTCTTTCGGCGCATCTGGAAGGTTCCGAGGTGTTTTCGCTGACGTTGATCAACAGCGTGTGGTTCGGCATTGTGGTGGTGATCATCATTCCCTACATCCTGCTAAAAATAGGCAAAAGCGCCAACTGGCTGATCTTCGTGGGACTGTTTATCATGGGGACCCAGCTGAAAGCCCGCAATGATCTGGTGATCGGCGCCTTCAAGATACCGCTGTTCAGGGTCTACGACATGCCGGAAGTGGTTCACTACTCACCTTCGATATACGAATATCTCGTTGTCGTGGCATCCGCTTCGCTGGTGACAGTGCTGTACATCGTTTTCGAACGCTCAGGCGTTTTTGAGGCCCGGAACATCAAGGAGGACCACTGACCATGGAACAGTATGACGGAAAAGATATCCTGGATATCATGCACGAGGATCTCCAGCGCGCCCTGAAAAAACCGCGCAAGGAGCGTCGCTGGGCCATGGCCATCGACCTGAAGAAATGCATCGGATGCCATGCCTGCACCACCGGCTGCATGTCGGAAAATCTGACCCCGCCCGATATACATTATCGCCCGGTCAAGGAAGAGGAGATCGGCGAGTTCCCCAACACCGGCATGCGATTCCTGCCACGTCCCTGCATGCAGTGCGATGCCCCCACCTGTACGCCGGTCTGCCCGGTGACCGCGACCTACAAGCGGGATGACGGCATCGTGATGATCGATTACGAAAAATGCATCGGCTGCCGCTACTGCCTGGTGGCCTGTGCCTACGGCGCCCGTTCGGCCGATGTCGGGCGCTACTTCTCCGGTGACTTTCATGACAAGACCTACGAGGTGGAAAATTCCGGGGAGTATGGCAAAAGCTACAAACGCAAGAGCCATTGGCACTCTCCCATCGGCAATGCCCGCAAATGCCACTTCTGCATCCATCGTATCGAAAAGGGCGAGCTGACGCGGTGTACCACCACCTGCCTGGGACAGGCCACCTTCTTTGGTGACATCAATGACCCGCGGGCTTTGATTACCCGGCTGATATCCCGGCCGAACGTCTTCCGCTACCGGGAAGAACTGGGAACCAAGCCGATGGTGTACTACATCACCTAATGCCTCTTGGACATTTATTTGGAATATGCTAAAAGATGGATACAGTAATTTTACCGGTTCGCCGGGATTCCACGCATAAGGGAGAGAGAACATGAAAAAAGTTGTAGCGATGATTGTAGCGGCAATGCTGGCCTTGAGCTTCTCGATGGTAGCCGTGGCAGCCGAGGAAAAAGCGGATGCAAAACCGGTAGCGGCCGAGAAGAAGATGGACAAGAAGGCAAAGAAAGAGAAAAAGGCCAAAAAAGATACCAAGAAGAAAGAAGGCGAAGCCAAACCGGCCGCCAAGGGCAAAAAAGAGGTTTCCGGCTGCTGATTCTCACAGCGCGCCTGATGCTGTTCCAGGGACCTCCGGAGTTTTTTCCGGGGGTCTTTGTTTAGTAGGCCAGCACTATCTTCTGCCCGGTTCCGGCGGGGGACAATCAGCTGAAGGCACTATCCGGTATTGCCGGGTTCGGGGTTACATGCGGTTTCTCGCGATAATCATATCTCTGCTGGCCTTCCTGTTGTCAGCCTGCACGCAGAAGGATCAAAACCGCCCGGGGTGCGGCGACTGCCATACCGCCCTGGAGCATGTCTCTGCCGCGCATGACGACTGTGTGACCTGTCACGGAGGCGATCCGCGGGCCACCGATAAAAAGAGGGCGCATGCCTCCCTGCGCGGGCCGGCCAATCCCTCGGCACCCGGCACATGGGCGGATGCCTGCGGCCGCTGCCACCGTTATCAACTGGAACGGGTGACATCAACGATCATGCAGACCAATGCAGGCATGATCCGCAATATCCAGTTGACTTGGGAGGGAGAGGACGGCCGCGCCTATACCGCCCGTGGCGGGAAACATTTTGATGCCAACGGCAAGCCGGTCGAGTATGCCGCCGTGGAGGACCTGGACAACCTCTCCGGCGAGCTGTACCGCAAATTCTGCTCCCGCTGCCACATCGGCTCCCGCAATGCGGAATCATACGCCTCGGCCCACGCCTCCGGGTGTGCTGCCTGCCATTTCCCCTGGAACGATACCGCCACCTATGAGGGGCGTGACACAACCATGAAGGGGAGGGGAGGCCATTCTGACAGCCATGCCATGACGGCCCTGCCCGACACCCGGGTCTGCTCGCGCTGCCATAACCGCAGCGGCAGGATCGCCTTTTCCTATCAGGGGCTCTACGACGGCAACAACGGGCTGGTTCCCACCAGTGGCGGAGAAGGCGGGCCGGTGATGGCCAGCGGCGCCCGCAACCTGGTCCATATCGCCCCCGACGTACACTGCGCCGCCGGCATGGAATGCATCGACTGCCACACCTCGCGTGATGTCATGGGTGACGGCTTTGCCTACCGCAACATGTATCTCCAGACCGAGATCAGTTGCGAGGATTGCCATGGCAGTGCCGGCGATGTGCCGCGCTACCGCGAGATCACCCGCGAGAACGACGAGGCGCTGCGGGAATCGAAAAATTACCGGCAACCGGCGACCTCCGGCATGCGCATGATCCAGACCGCCAAGGGGCGCAGCTACTCCAACGTCTTCTACCAGGCAGGTGCAATCTGGCTGCAGGGCAAGCGCAGCGGCAAGCTGTACCGGAGCAAGGTTATCACCGGCACGCCCGAACACACCATCGCCGGTCATGGCCGGCTGGAATGCCATGCCTGCCACTCCCGCACCTCGGTGCAATGCTACGGCTGCCACACCAGTTACGACAAGGGCAAGCCGGGCATGGACTTTATCAGGGGCGAGGAAACGCCGGGGTCCTTCAGCGAGAGCGAGGATTACCGCATGCTCTATCCCTTCCCGCTGGCGCTCAACCAGCGCGGACGGATCTCGCCGGTCACCCCGGGCTGCCAGACCTTCGTCACGGTGGCAGAGCAGGATGGCTCGCGCTCAAAGTTCGAATACATCTCGAAGTTCAGGGGAAAGCAGCAGCTGCGCTTTGCCCCGTTCTACTCGCATAACAGCGGAAAAAAGGCCGTGACTTGTGCCGAGTGCCACGGCAACCCGGCTTTCCTCGGCTTCGGCCAGCATGTGGTTGAGGGGAACAGCATCAAGGGGACCCTGATCTGCGAACGCTCCGACAGCAAGCCGCTGGATGGATTCCTGACCATGGACAAGGGGCGGGTCAAGGCCTATTCCGCCATCACCCGCGAACATTCCCGCCCGCTGAATGGCTCCGAAGTCAAACGGGCGCTGTCGGTCAACCTCTGCCTGCCCTGTCATTCCAAGGCAGCCGATCCAATCTACCGGAAAGGCCTCAACCTACGTGCGTTGGATGATACTCTTCATCGTCGTCTTCTGTCTCGCTGAAGCGAAGACGGTCCAGGCCGCAGCGGAAAACTGCACGGTCTGCCACAAGGGGATCACTCCCCAGGGGAGACACGCCGCGCTGCCCTGCCTGGCCTGCCATCTCCGTGAAAGCGCTACCGTCGGCAATCCCGCGCTGGCAGACAACCGTGCCGTTGGTTGCGTCGCCTGTCACTCCGGACACGAGCGGATCTTCGAGCATGCCATGGTTGTTCGCGGCGGCGAGCGGCGTTTCGTCGAGCGCAGCTATGCCCGGGTAGATTCCGGTTTCTGGCTGAAGAACTGCGACTCCTGCCATGTCCAGGGCTGCCTGGATTGCCATGGAGAAGGGCACGCCATCCAAAAACCCTCCGTCGAAGCCTGCCAGAGCTGCCACAAGGGGTACTACACCGGCTGGGATTACTCCGGCCGGGCGCCGCGGGAAGACAACATGCGCTACCAGCGCGGCATCGAGGTAGAGGGCGAGACCTTCCTGAAGATGCTGCCGGACGTGCATTACCGGGCCGGCATGACCTGCGGGGCCTGCCATTCCATGGACAGCCTGGCCCTGGGTCAAAGGTCGTCCAAACAGTGCCGCGACTGTCACACGCCGAGCCAAAGGCCGGTGGAGCACCGCATTGCCGCCCATCTGCAGCGCCTGGAGTGCTACGCCTGCCATTCGGCCTGGGCGCCGCAGGAGTACGGCACCTTCTTCCTCCGTTTCCGTGACTCCGCGCTCAAGGAGGGGTTTGATCTCAAGCCGGGCCCGAGTCCCGACTACCTGCGCAGCGCCTACCTGAAAAGTCAGGATGCCCCGCCACTGGGGCTCAACGCGGCCGGCCGGGTCAGTCCGATCCGGCCCCAGTTCATCGCCTACTACACCGATATCATGTCCGCGCGCAACAGCGGTCCGGAGAACATCCTGCTGGCAGCCGAATGGCGGGCCTGGTTTCCCCATACCATCCAGCGCGGCACGGTCACCTGCGAGGGGTGCCACGACAACCCCCGGCGCTTCCTGCATGAACCGGGATCCGGGCGCATCTATCAACTTGAAAAAGACGGCATGCAACTGGAATCATTCTGGCTGCAGGACGGCCAGCGCGTGATAAACGGAGATTTCGTAAGCGCCAGCCGGTATCTGCGTTTGAGTAGCAAAAGCCCGGCCTACACAAAGGCCTATGTGGAAAAATGGAAAACATTTCTCAATCGCGTAGACAATTCCTCTCACTAGCCCTGCTGCTGGCCTCGGGCGGGATGCTGTATCGCTATCTCACGCCCCGGTCGCACGGGAAGCCGCGGCTTCTCGCCAGCTGCGCCAGTGGAGATGTACCGTACAACGGTGCCCTGGTCTTCC
>JAJYBH010000172.1:4839-5118 GCA_021779135.1 Deltaproteobacteria bacterium | reverse complement strand
CCTGCTGGTGATCCCGATCGAAAAGTCGCTGCTCTACGTCCAGCCACTGTTTCTGGCCGCCGACAAGGCCGGCCTGCCGGAGCTGAAGCGGGTGATCGTCGCCTTCGGGGATCAGGTGGTCATGGAGGAAAACCTGGAGCTGGCTCTGCAGCGCCTTTTCGGCGGCAAGAAAACTGTTGCCGCGGCCGCCGGTCCGTCCAGTGCGGATACGAAGGCATCGCCTTCCGCCCTGGCCAAGGAAGCCATGAACATCTATGAACGGGCGACCACCCTGCAACG
>JAJYBH010000172.1:0-4829 GCA_021779135.1 Deltaproteobacteria bacterium | reverse complement strand
GGCCGGTTATGGAGACGAATTGCGCAAACTGGAGCAGGTACTGAGGCGGATGGCGCAGTAGCTGCATGACAAAAGTTTACAGACCCACTCTAGCCGGATATAGTTAAACTTTTCAGGAAGAACGGCATCATTACAAAGAAAATCCAAGGAGAAAAAATGAAAAAGCAGATTGTTAACATTTGTGCCGTGCTGGCGGCCGTAATGTTTCTGAGCATCACCGTGCTGGAGCTCAACGCCCACGCCAGGGCCGGAGGAAGCCGCTCCTTCGGAAGCCGAGGCACGCGCAGCTATTCCGCGCCAGCCACAGTCAGTCGGCCAGCCCCGGCAACCGCACCCTCTCAGCAGGCCGCACCCGCGCCGGGACCTTTCCAGCAACCGCAGCCCGCCGGTGGCGGCTTTCTGAGGAGCATGGCCGGCGGCATGATGGGCGGCCTGCTGGGGGGCATGCTGTTCAGGAGCCTTGGCATGGCCGGCGGCGGCATGGGCGGCGGTGGCATCGGGATCTTCGAAATCATCCTGCTGGCCGGGATCGCCTACCTCATCTACCGCTTCATCAGGAACAGGAGAACCACCGACTCCTCCTCAACAGCGTATGGCCAGGGCGGCTATCAGGGCGGAAGCGTGACACCCATTTCCAATGCTTACAGCGCAAATCCGCCGGCTGGAGGTGATGTTGAAACGGGCCTGGGGCACATCCGCCAGATGGATGCCTCCTTTGATGAACAGCGCTTTAACGACCAGGTCATGGACATCTTCTTCAAGATCCAGGGGAGCTGGATGAACCGTGACCTGGCTCCGGTCTCCGCTCTGCTGACCGAGGAGATGCGACGGATCATGCAGGAGGACCTGGACCGTCTGCTGCGGGACAGGCAGGTCAATCGCCTGGAGAATATCGCCGTCAGAAACGTGGAGATATCAGAGGCGTGGCAGGAGTCGGGTCAGGATTATATCACCGCCCTGATCTATGCCAACCTGCTCGATTACACCACCGATGACACCAGTGGTGCTGTCATCTCCGGCAGCAAGACCGATCCGGTCAAGTTCGAGGAGTACTGGACCTTTACCCGTCCGGTCGGTAATAACCCCTGGCGCCTGTCGGCCATCAACCAGAAATAAGGGACACATGGAACTCAATGAACCCGGCGCGCTCTACCGGCGCGCCAATTACCTGGCCATCTTCACGATCGTCTACAACCTGGTCGAAGGGGCCGTCTCGGTCTGGTTCGGCGCCGCCGATGAGACCCTGGCCCTGTTCGGGTTCGGGGTCGATTCTTTCATCGAGGTGATTTCGGCGATCGGTGTCTGGCACATGCTGCGCAGGATCCGGTCCAACTACGGCGAGACCAGGGACGAGTTCGAGCAGCGGGCGCTGCGGATCACCGGCGCTGCCTTTTACCTGCTGTCTGGCGGGCTGGCACTGACGGCGGCGATAAACATCTACCAGCAGCACAGGCCCGCGGCCACCCTTTCCGGGGTCATCATCTCCGCCCTCTCCATCTCCTTCATGTGGTTCCTGATACACCACAAGACCAAGGTCGGCAGGGCGCTCAACTCACCGGCCATCCTGGCCGATGCGGCCTGCTCGCGGGCCTGCCTCTATCTGTCGCTGGTGCTGCTGGCCGCCAGTCTGGGGTATGAACTGACCGGGATCGGGTGTCTGGATGCCCTGGGGGCGCTGTTTATCGCCTGGCTGACCTGGAGGGAAGGGCGGGAATCGTTCCAGAAGGCGGCGGGGATGGAATGCTCGTGCAGTTGCAGTTGCGGGGGGAGCAAATAGTAAGTTATTGGACATATTTTCCGAGGTAACAATCAAGGGTCGCGTAGCAACTCTGCAATTATCAAAGTTGAGACGCGACCGTTTTTGCAGTCTCCGTTTTTCCTAACCCTGATAAACAGGATAAGTAAGTTATCAAGATTATTTTCTGCCTGAAAAGCGCAGAAAATAATCTGTAACTTCCTAACAGCCGCACATCACTCAAATCGCGTTAGTCAACAACCTCGTCAATTCTCGCAAGAGCCGCCGCAACCGTCGGAAAGCCAATCGTACTTGTCAGAACAATAATGGCATGCCGCACCTCTTCGATGGAAGCACCCGCTTCCAACGCCCGCAGGGCATGGCTGCGCAAGGCCCCTTTTGAACCGATTGCTGCTGCCGCGGCCAGCTTGATGAGCTGCACGGCCTTTTCATCCAGAGGGCCAGCAGCGCGCGCAGCATTACCCATGACTTCTACAGCCTCGATCAACTCGGCATGACGCTCCTTCAGTTTCAGGTAATTACTCGATGTTTCGTGGGACATGGTATCCTCCTTGTTGTCAAACTTCCGGGGTTGGTGGTTAACTCTTCATCCGTGGACAGACAGCCTGGTCTTTATCATTCAATCTGACGCCAAAGAACCGAGCCGCATAACAATCCTTTCTCGCCTCATTTTTTCTCTGAAAGATCATTTAGCAGGGATTGGACCCCCTCAACATCGTTGACTATTTTCGCGGCCCGATAGACATCCTCCAGCGAGTCAACCTGACCTCTCAGGACGACTTCGCCCGACACCGTGAAGACCTCTATAGCATATTTCTGAAGAACTGGATCCTTTGAAAGGGTTTCCTTTACCTTGGCGGTTACTACCGCATCATCCAGATGTACCTGGTTTCGCTGCATCATCTGGTTCTGGGTGGTTTCGCATCCTGATAACGAAGCAACCAGGCTGATCCCGATCACGACTTTGCTGAGTAATGTTGATTTGAACATAAAAAGCCTCCTTTAAAGATCATAGCGTCTATGCTTCTATGTCGAGGCGCTATCGGTCAGGCCTAGCGACCGGTTATATGCGCCTGTATTCCATATATTCGGACGTATGTTGGGCGGTTTCTATGCCGTAAAGCATTTCTACAACATACAAACTCATATCTATCCCCGCACTAATCCCCGCAGCTGTGATCACTTTACCGTTATCCACAAAACGTACACCTCGGACAATCTCAGAGTCTGGAGCAATTTCGCCAAGTAATTCAAAAGCACTATGGTGTGTAGTTGATTTTAATCCGTCCAGTAGTCCGACTTTGGCAAGAAGCAGGGCTCCAGTGCAGACGGAAAGGACTTTATCCGCATTCTGTGATGACTGTTTAATCCAGTTGAGGATGTCCTGTTGCTGCAAGATTGGCCGGGTTCCACTGCCGCCGGGAATTATAAGAATATCTGGTTGAGGGGCTTCGTTAATGGAATAATCAGGAATTACAGAAAGGCCATTTCTGGCTGTTACAGGGGCTTTTTCTCTGGCGACGGTATAAACATTCAAAAGGGAATAATCACAAAGTTCATTTGTGACAGAAAAGACCTCAAACGGGCCTGCAAAATCAAGAACCTCCACATCATCAAATATGAGGATTGCCGTGTTCCGTTTTTTCATACAATTTCCTCTTTGCAAATAATCGGGGTTGAGGCTGACCCGCCCGCGGCGGGTCTTGTCGAGTGGCTGGGTATTTCCCTTGGTCTTGAAAAAGGAGAAAGGCTATTTCCCAAATTCGTTACTGAAAAATAGCCTCTCCTTTTCGTGTCTGAATTCATCATTTCCTAATCGCCTGCTTCACTCAGCCGCAATAGCCGATGCCCTTCAAAAACGGTAAGTATGTCGATTCGATCACCATTCAATCGGTAGACAATGCGATATCCTCGGTAAATAAGCTCTCGAATATCAGGATTACCTATTTCTGGTACAGTCCTTCCGTTTCTCGGATTGTCAGTCAAAATTACTTCAACGTGGTCAATAAGGGCATCAACAAACCGGACAGCGCGCTCCAGGCTATCACGTGCAATGAAATCCTCTATATCAAGCAGATTTTCGCCAGCTTCCTGTGACCATGTTACGCTCATGGATTACCGGCACTTCTTCGAGCTTGCAGGGCTTTTCGTAGTTCGTCTGTAGTTTGGGTTCGCCCGCTTTCAACGTCTGCAATCCCCTTCTCAACAGAATCAAGAAAAGATTTTCGGTAAACCAATTCATCGTAATCCGAAGCGGACAGCAGTACACCAGCTGGTTTGCTGTTTTGGGTAATGACAAGTGGATGTCTGGAGGTTTGAAGTGTTTTGAACCACTTGGAAATATTGGTTTTAAATTCTGCAATCGGAACAATGTCCTTACTGATTGAAATAGCCCTCATTGTTTTACCTCCTTGATACGATTCCAATTATGGTCAAAATATAGACCAATAAATCGACCAATGCAAGTGCTCGGTTTCATGCTTCACCTAACGTGTCGCGCATGACCTGCGCGGCGGTGTTTGCCTCGTCAGTGTCTACGCCGCTGTTAGCTGTGGTTCTGGAACTTGCTCTTCCTTCCGAAAACTAAATCCGATTCACCCCACACGGTAACGGCGGCAAAACCGCCTCCTATCAGCATTGAGATGTAAATCGGGACGTTTGGTTTTGCTATTACCCACCATGCACTTCCGCCCACAAAACCGGCAACAACCGCAACTGATAAGAAATGAGCCTTTCTTGATAGCTTTGTGAATGTGCTGGCTATTCCAAGTGTCACTGCAAATGCTACTCCGGCTCCAACACTTGCGAAGAAGAGTTCAAGTGGAGAAAAAAGCCAGATGCACAGCACTCCGATCAGAACTCCGAGAAGGACCGAAAACCCCAGTATCCTCAAAATTGATGGCTTTCCATCGGTTATCATCATTCTTTCCTTCTCCAGCTAACGTGTATGGCTTTGACCTGCCGGGTTTTTGGGCAGGTCGTAAGCCTTGTTGGACATTCAGCTTTCCCGGTTTACAAGTTTCAAAATATTTTCTGACTTCACTTTTTTATAACAAAGCTTGTTATTCTCTGT
>JAJYBH010000171.1 GCA_021779135.1 Deltaproteobacteria bacterium | reverse complement strand
GTGGCGCACCTCTTCAAGGTGCGTCTGGTGTGGATGGACGAGCAGGCGCTGTTTGCCGGGAGGCGCTACCGCTTCAGAAACTTGGTAGGCACGGCGACCGCCGAGATCACCCGTCTCCGCGGCAAGATCGACTTGAGCGGCTATCAGCGGCTGGAGGCCGATCAACTCTCGCTCAACGATATCGGCGAGGCCGAGCTGCTGCTCTCCCGCCCGATCTCCTTCGATCCGTACCTTGAAAACCGCGAGACAGGCGGCTTCATCCTCAGTGACCTCCTCTCCAACGCAACCGTGGCCTGTGGCATGATCCTGCACGCCATGCGCCGCGCCGACACCGTCCGCACGCAATGCGAGGAGGTCGCTCCACGGGAACGTGCCGACCTCATGGGGCAGAGGCCGTGCGTGCTATGGTTCACCGGACTCTCCGGCGCCGGCAAGTCCGCCATTGCCAACTGCCTGGAGCGCAAACTCCACAAGCTGGGACGCCACACCATGCTCCTGGACGGCGACAACATCCGCCAGGGGCTCAACAAGGACCTGGGCTTTACTGAGGCGGGGCGGATCGAGAACATCCGCCGTATCGGCGAGGTGGCCCGGCTGATGACCGAGGCCGGCCTGATCGTTCTGACCGCCTTCATATCCCCCTTCCGCAGCGAACGCGACCTGGCGCGCAACCTCATACCCGCGGGGAGTTTCATCGAGATCCACGTCGACACCCCCCTGGAGGAGTGCGAACGCCGGGATCCCAAGCGGCTCTACCAGATGGCGCGCCGGGGGGAGATACCGAACTTCACCGGCATCAACTCACCCTACGAGGCCCCGGAAAGGCCGGAGATGCGGATTGATACCCTGGCGCAGCCGTGCGAGGAGAGTGCCGGCCTGATCATCCGTTACCTGATCGCTCACAACCTGTTGTGAGGCAGGGCGACACGGTCTGGTTCGTTATTCCGCCAAAACGCCCTGACGGGATCAGCTGCTGGTGGATACCTGCTATACTCAAGTCAGGTTTCAGGAAAGACAACTGATTTCACAAAAAGAGGAGTCCGATGATGCAACGATCCCAAGGTAATAACCAGGCGCGCCACATCCTTCCCAACCCCGCGCACAAGGCTCTCTGCGCCCTGGGTGCGACCATGTTGTCCGGCATCAACGCCTTCAACCGGATGGCCCTTGACAACGGCCGACCCTTTGTCAGCCTGGCCGAGGCAGACCTGCTGGAAGAGAGCCGCAGGCAGACCGGCCTCGACGACTTCGGTGACGATCCCTTTCGCGAACCGCTCGGCATCCTGCTCGACTCTTGTGAAAAAGATGCGGACCTGAACCTGGTGGGGCGGTTCTGCGTTCGCTCCGAGATCACACGCATGCTCAGCAACAGGCTGCACCTGGTAGCGGACCGGAAACGCCACCCCGAGATCCTGGCCGGGAAGATTGAACGCCCGCTGTTCATTACCGGGCTTCCCCGCAGCGGCACCACCTTTCTGCATACGCTCCTGGCGCAGGACCCCCGCTGCCGCGCTCCCCGGGTCTGGGAGGTGATGCAGCCCTCCCCGCCGCCCGTCCGGGATACCTACGATTCCGATCCGCGTATCGGCCGGACTGAACGGCAGTTGAAGTGGCTCGATGTCCTGATGCCAGAGTTCGAGAAATTCCACCTGATTCACGCCAGCTATCCCCAGGAATGCATCGCCATCACGGATCACGCCTTCCTGAGTTACGTGTTCGAGACCATGTACCATGTCCCGACCTACCGCGACTGGCATGACCTGCAGGACAAGCGCCCGGCCTACGCGTTTCACCGCCGCTTCCTGCAGCAACTGCAGTGGCGATGCCCGGGGACTCACTGGGTGCTGAAGGCGCCCAGCCACCTGATGGCGCTGGAAGCGCTCCTGGCGGTCTACCCCGATGCGGACATCGTCGTGACCCACCGCGACCCGCTCAAGGTGCTCCCCTCCTGCGCCAGCCTGACCGAGGTCCTGCGGGCCCCCTTCAGCAACCGGCTGAACCGGGAAGAGATCGTCAACCAGGTGAACCAACGCTGGGAGGGGAGCGCCCGCTATGCCATGCGTTTCCGCGAAGAGCACCAGGAGATGCGGGGACGTTTCCTGGACGTGCACTATCCGGCTCTGGCGAAGGACCCGATGGCGGTTGTCAGGGGGATATACGAGTATTTCGGCAGAGAACTCGATCAATCCGCCGAGGCCGCCATGCAGCGCTTCGTGGCGGAAAACCCGAAGAACAGGAATGGCGTGCACGACTACAGCCTGGAGGAGTTCGGACTGGATCGGGACACGGAGCGGCGCAGATTCAGCTTTTATACGGATTTTTACGGGATTGCGCCGGAAGCCTGACCAGGTTCAGAAAACACGGAAAAACAACTTCACACCTACTATAAAGGGAGCGCCTGATACCCGATGCGTCGCCTCAACCTGATCCTGCTGCTTGTTGCCCTGTGCTTCCTTTTTGCAATGCTGAAAAAGATCGGCTGGTCGGATTCGGCCACCTATATCCGCCAGGTAGGCTATTACGCCCCACTGATTCTGGTTCCCTACGGGATTGGCACACTGCTGGGTGCGCTTGCCTGGAGGCTGCTTCTGACCGGGAAAGACCCCGCCCCCACCCTGTGGAGTCTCTGCCTGTTGCGTCTGGGGGGGGAATCGCTCAATCAACTCACCCCCACCGCCTCGCTGGGAGGCGAACCCTTCAAGGCGCTCCGGCTCCATGCCAACGGCATTCCCTGGCAGGAGGCGGCCGCCTCCCTGATCATACAGAAGGGGCTGCTGGTCCTGAGCCTGGTCCTGTATATCTCCGTGAGCATCGCCCTGGTCCCGCTGGTACTGTCAAGCGGCACTCTCCGCCTGAGCGGTCTCCTGTTGGGAGTTGGCGTTCTCGGGGGTCTGGGCGTGGCCTTCATTGTGGTGCAGCGCAGCAATCCCTGCAGCCTGCTGGTCCGCATGCTGAAGAGATGCGGCCTGAGTCCGGCCCTGTTCGCGGGCAGGGAGGCGGACCTGGATAGCCTCGACGAACTGCTGGCCGGTTTCTACCATGCTCATCCTGGCCGTGTTCTTGCTTCGTTCATCCTCAATTTTCTGGGGTGGGTGCTGCAATCGGTGGAGGTCTATCTGATCTTTTATCTGATAGGACATCCGCTGGGGTGGGAGAAGGCCCTCTGTCTCGACGGCCTGGCCATGCTCTTTACCGCGCTCGGCTTCATGATCCCGGTTTCCCTGGGTGTGCAGGATGGCGGAAATGTGCTCTTGTCGCTCGGATTCGGCCTGGGGGCGACCATCGGGGCCGCGTTCAGCATCATTCGGCGTGTCAGGGAGGCATTCTGGCTGGCCCTGGGGCTGGTGGTGGTGGCCAGGGAGAGATGAGCGGGTGAAGGGCGATGGCCGAGGGGCAATGGTTTACTGGCATGTTGAGAAGAATGCAACTTGCATCTACTCACAGTTCAAGCGGATGTCACCACGGGATCTTGCGGCGCTGAGTCCGCTTATCACCCAGCAGATCAATCCCTATGGCCGTTTTGAGCTGGACATGGAGGCACGATTGCCGCTTGCGGCCTGATTGATTTGGTTGAAGGAATTGGCGTGGCATGGATAGTGAACATTTATACCCGCCTGAAAGCGAGCTCATTAGAAGTTGTATTTAATATAGCTCAGTGATAAGTTTCCACGGAATTTATAGTACTTCCTCACATAACGCCCTGCCAAAGGAGTTTTGATATGCCGCATGGGTTTTCATTTCTGTTTACGGGTGGACTGAACATATTGAAGCAAGCCGTAAGAAACTTAAAACTGCTGCGATGTGTGGTGGCTTGCATTTTTCTCATCTCTACCCTTATCGTTTATGTACCGTCTGCTCATGCAGTAAGCTGCTCTTTGCCAAATAACCCGGATTTCGGGCCTGATATCGGATTTCAGTATGTAGGACAAGCATGCCCTGTATCGGGTAAATTTATTTACAACTACTTTGACCTGAATTGTAATCTAAGCAGTTCCGTGGAGGGACTAAATCAATCAATAGGTTCCACGCCACGGACTCCCGATGAAATGCAAACAGCGATAATCAATTTTTTTAATACTGTATACCCAGACAAACTTCCAGACGGATCACCGAATCCAAATGCCGACTACAAATATTCCCTTAAAATGTTCAAAAACTCTTCCGGTTCTTCATTTGTCTTCGTGGTTGGTTCTTATTCAAAATATCATCAATCAATAGATGGCAAGGATATGGGGTCCAGTTCATATGCATACTGGCCGACCTTTAATTCAATGAATTTTGGTTTGTTTAATTATCCCAGCGGCCAGACCCCTCCTTGTTGTATCGATGTCCCTCCCCCTCAAGTCAACCCAGCTAAACCAACAGTATCAGAACTGATACCAATAACCACCAATGTTACCGCCAACTATCCCGTGACCTGGCAGTTGTCGGTCAACAACATCGAAACAACAGGCACAAACACTTCCCTCATACCATTTAGTGGCAAATTCCAGAATGGAGACCCTTTCCTGCCTGGAATTTACGATGCTACCCTTACCATCAAATCTCCAGGCTGCTCCGACGTTTCCTCATCATTTCCTGTCACCACCACTGAACCGCCCAACGACTCTACCTGCTTCGGCTGTTTCGGCTCCGATGCCAACCTGGCTGGCGGCGCCCTGACCCATAGTGATCAGATTATCAACAGTAACAGCGGATTGCTGCCTCTTGCTCTCAGTATCGACTACAACAGCCAGGATGCTTCAACCGGTAGTCTTGGTCCCAATTGGCGTCATTCTTTGGACATTACTCTTTCCGATGCCGGTCATGATGCACTTCTGCTCCGGTCTGGTGGTACCAAACGGCTCTACACCTATTCTAGCGGCATATATAGCACCCCACCTGGCGACCATGGCACCCTCAGTGGCGCTCCAGGCGGCACTCATACATTGACTTACCCGAACGGGACTGTCTTCTACTTCACCTCGGACGGAAAAATCAGCACCATCACTGACCGTTACCACAACCAGCTCGCATTTGATTATTCAAGCGGCCCCCTTACCACTGTCACCGACTCCAACGGCCAGAAGCTGACTTTCAATTACAGCAGTGGGCTCTTGCAAAGCGTCCTCGATCCCAGCGAC
>JAJYBH010000170.1 GCA_021779135.1 Deltaproteobacteria bacterium | reverse complement strand
GGTTTTCCTGCGCGGCACTCACGCCCCTCCCAACAGGTTGCGCAACATCTGTTCGTATTCGTCCAGTTTCCTGCCCAGCAAGCGGAGCTCTTCGGCTGTGTAGACCGCCCCGCCCCGTGCTATCTCTTCCTGCAGCTCACTGATGATCTCCTGGATGGTCGGCTGCCGGCTGGGTGATTCCTCCCGGCCGAGAAGTCGCAAATTTTTCCCTTTCACAGCATCTCCTTTCCGTGAAACTGTTCATCCCGATCGGAACATTTCGTCGCTGAAATCCCGCAACACGGCTCAGATCCGCACCAGTTCATAGCGCCTGCTGCCCAACCCGATCCGCTCCCCATGCTCCAACTGCACCTCCCAGGGGATCTCCGGCCAGCAGCCGCGGAACTTGTCGCCGCCCGGCTCGTGGCCGCTCTGCAGGGCCGAGCCTTCGTTGCCGCGCGCGCCGTTGACCAGGTCGGCGCAGGCCTGATCGATGGCCACCGGGTCGCTTGAGGCGCAGAGGCCGATGTCGTTGACGATCGGTGCGTCGGCGTGGCCGTAGCAGTCGCAGGCCGGAGAAACCTGGGTGATGAAGTTGAGGTAGACGGTCTTGCCCGCTTTCCCGCTGACCGCCCCCATGGCGTATTCGGCCATCTTGCGCATGACCAGGTCGGCGGCCTCGTTCCACTGGACATGAATGGCCTTGACCGGGCAGACCGTGATGCAGCGCGAGCAGCCGGCGCAGAGCGTAGGATCGATGGCCGCCTTTCCTTCGATGACGGCAACGGCATCGTGGGCACAGGCCTTCAGGCAGATCCCGCAGCCGGTGCAGTATTTTTCGGCCACGACCGGCGCCACGGTGGAGTGCTGCACCATCTTGCCCTTGCGGCTGGCGCAGCCCATGCCCAGGTTCTTGATGGCGCCGCCGAAACCGGTCAGTTCGTGGCATTTGAAGTGGGTCATGCAGACCAGCGAGTCGGCCTCGACGATCTCGGTGCCGATGTAGACCTTCTTCAGCAGCTCTCCCTCAACCGCTACCGCGGTCTCGGTCACACCCCGCAGGCCGTCGCTGATGATCAGCGGCGCCCCGGCGCAGGCATAGCCGAAGCCGTTCTCGATGGCGCAGGTCAGGGCCGAAACCGCCTCCTTGCGCTCGCCCGGGTAGAGGGTGGAGGAGTCGGTCAGGAACGGCCGGGCGCCCAACCGCTTGATCTCCTCCACCACCCGGCGGGCGAAGATCGGGCGGATAAAGGCGTGGTTGCCCTTCTCACCGAAATGGATCTTGACCGCGGTCAGGTCGTCGGCGGCGACAGACCGTTCCAGGCCGGCCAGGGTCAGCAGCCTGGCGAGCTTGTCGAACAGGTTTTCCTTGTGTCCGGCACGCATATCCGCGAAATAGACTTTGCTCATGGTTTTCTCCCGTGGTTGTCTTTATAAAATAATTTCAGAATAACCGTTCATTGGTTCTCATGCAAGTGCAAGCTTGGCGATAACGTGCAGCGGGCCCGGGCTGTCCGACATTCCACAAAAGCTGTTTTTAGTGCTGCCCCTAACGATGAGCTAATTCTCGCGGTGCAGAGTGAAGATACGGCGGACGCCAGTGCGCCCGGCCGAAATCAAGCACGTCGAAAGGAGAGTTATCATGAAAGCATCCAAGAGGTACGTATTGCCCTGTTTGGGCCTGGTTTTGATGGCGGCGTCCGCTGTCAATGCGTTCGCCTATCCGGGAAAGGAACTGGCCGGGAAGGCGAAGATCAGCCTGGATCAGGCAAGGGTGATTGCGCTCAAGGCGCAACCTGGGAAAATTACCGCTGAGGAACTGGAACAGGAGAAAGGGGGAAGCGGCCTGCGTTATTCCTTTGACATCCGGCACGGAAAGGTGACGCAGGAAGTCGGCGTGGACGCCAGAACGGGCAAACTGCTGGAAAACGCGGCGGAAGGGCCCAATCCGGACTAGCAACCTTTCGCCCCGTCCCTCAATCCTGGGGGACGGTTTTTCTTAAGGAAAAGAAAGCGATTCGTTCGTCGCAACGTAGCAAAACATCAGTTGGATGACGTCAGAACCCAGCAACGGTTTTCATAGAAGAGGATCGGGGCGTGGCATACTTTTTCTGCCCACGCCCCGGACACACCCTTTCCCGGTGACCAGCTGACCCTGACCTGGGTGGCGTCTTTCAGCCTTCTTCTGCATGAACGCTCACGGAGCGCGGGAATAATCCTGACATTATTGGGATTGCCGGTAGGTTGAGCGCGGTTGGATACAGAATCAGCGTCAGCATGTGATACAGAATGGAGGACACTATGAAAATCGAAGTTATTGAAACCACGGATAAAATACGCATGTCTCTATTCGGCAGCGTGTTGGAAGCCCTGAGAGCATGTAGGATCACCGGAAAGGTTGTGGTAGTCAAGGATATCAAGACCATTTTAAAATATGGGGTAAAATCGGCCCCGGCACTAATCATAAACGGGATTGTCATATTTGCCGGGAAATCGCAGTCACCAGAGGAAATCATAAAGCTGATCCAACAGTGCATCTCGAACATCACGTAAAGCGGGTTATATTTATTTTATATGCGAGCCTATCCGAGGGATCACTTCCCGCTCGATATGGAACTAAAGGAGAACATCATGAAAATGCAGCTCAGCGAAGGCATGAAACAGATGCTCAACAAGGTACCGGAAGTCACACTCTGGTTCTGGCTTATCAAGGTCATGGCGACCACCGTCGGTGAGACGGCAGCGGATTTTCTCAACGTCAACATGCGGCTCGGCCTGACCGGCACCTCTATCCTGATGGGGATTCTGTTGGCTATATTCCTGCTCATGCAACTGCGCGCCGGGAAATACGTGCCCTGGCTGTACTGGACGGTTGTTGTCCTGATCAGTATCGTGGGAACGCTCATCACGGACAACCTCGTCGATAATTTCGGCGTGGCGCTGCAGACAACGACCATCATTTTCGGCGGCGCGCTGCTGGCGACTTTCGTCGTGTGGTATACCTGCGAGAAGACCCTTTCCATTCATTCCATCGTTACCACCAGGCGCGAGCTGTTCTACTGGTCGGCCATTTTATTCACCTTTGCACTGGGCACGGCCGCCGGCGATCTGACGGCAGAAGGTCTGGGTCTCGGGTATTCCACATCGGCCCTGATATTCGGCGCCTTGATCGGTGTAGTGACCATCTCGTATTACCTTTTCAAAGCCAACGCCATTGCCGCGTTCTGGATCGCCTACATCCTGACCCGTCCCCTGGGGGCATCCTGCGGTGATCTGCTTTCACAGCCGGTTGCCAACGGCGGTCTGGGGCTGGGCACGGTGGGAACGTCCATGCTCTTTCTGGTGAGTATCGCAGGGTTGGTTATCTATTTGAGCATCAGTCAGAAAAAAGACTTTGACATTCTTGCCGAAACAGTTGAGTGAATTATGGCGGAGCGGTTGACAACCGGCACTCCTCCTGTACGTTTATGCAGGACACCCTCACAGCGGTAATAACCGGAGTACTCTGCGATGAAACGTTGGATGATAGCGACCTTTATGCTGATGCAGGGACTGACCGCTTGCGCCCTGTATCATCCCAAACCGCTTGCGGCAACACCCTCCTTTCTGGAGCGCGTGCCGCGCCTGGCGGTGACGGCCGACCGGCTGTCGCTGCCGGAGCTCGGGAACTACCCCTTCAACCCGGATGATGGCCTGGATATGACCGAGGTAGCCATCCTGGCGGTGGTCAATAACCCTGATCTGCGGACGAAACGGGATGGTAGAGGGATCGCCCGGGCTCAACTGCTGGCCGCCGGTGTCCTGCCGAACCCTCAGGTGACCGCCGGACTGGATCATCCCACCACCAGCGGTCCCGGCCTGATGAACGCCTTTACACTGGGGCTCAGCTACGATTTCGGTGCGCTTGTCACCCGGCCGGCCGCGCTGGGCGCCGCCCGGGCTGCTGTTGACAAGATTGACTGGGGTGTGCTCTGGCAGGAGTGGCAGGTCGTGCAGAAGGCGCGCCTGCTGTTCATCCAGGTCACCGGACAGGAACGGACCTACCGGACCTTGCAGCAGTATCGCGCCCTTTTGGCGGAGCGTTACCGGCGCGCCGCCGCAGCCCTTGCGGAAGGGAACCTGACCATGGACACCGTGACTGCCAATCTGACGGAACTACAGGCCATTGACACCCGTCTGAACATGTTGAAACGGAAGAACCGGCAGGGACGCCAGGACTTGAACGCCCTGGCAGGGGTGGCCCCTGCGGTACAGCTTCCCCTGACGGGAAAAATCAATCTGCCGGACCTGACTGCTACGCAGATTGACGCCGCCCTGAAGCAACTGCCGCAGCGCAGACCAGACCTGCTGGCCCTGCAGGCGGGCTACGCGAGCCAGGAACAACTGTTCCGGCAGGCGGTGCTGGCCCAGTTCCCCTCGCTGAATCTGGGGCTGAACCGCGCCCGTGACACCAGCGGCGTCTACACCACCGGCCTCGGCGTCACCATGACACTGCCGATCTTTGACCGCAACCAGGGCGCTATCGCCGTTACCCGGGCCACCCGCCGCCAGCTGTACGACGAGTATCAGGCCCGACTGAACACGGCCTGTTCCGAGGTTGCGGCCCTGGCGGAACAGATTCGTCTTACCGGTGAGCAACGTCAGGCCGTGCTGGCAGCGCTCCCTCAGTTGGAGACGGTTGCGCGGCGCGCCAGGGACGCGCTGGATGCCGGGGAGATGGAGATTGCCCAGTTTACCGGCTTGCAGGCGGCCCTGTTCGAGAAGCGCCTTGAGGTCCAGACCATGGAACAGTCACTGCTGGAGCAGAGGACCATGCTGCTTACGCTGCTTGGCAACGATTTCAGCGGACGCAAAGGCGTACCGCAGATCCATCCCGTAACTCAAAAGGGGAGATAGATGATTCGATATGTAACACTGCTGTTATTCCTGATAGCACTCTTGCTGCCGGTCAACCGGGCACTGTCAGCTGGTACCCAGACCGCCCTGGTCCGGACGGAACCACTAAAAAAGCAGGTAATCGCCGCTACCATAACCGGCTACGGCTTGGTCGGCATGGATCCCCTGACCACGGTCAACATCAATTTTCCGGTTGCAGGGCAGGTAAGCCGGTTGTATGTCAGCCAGGGGGAACTTGTATCAAAGGGAG